>CAXEVD010000008.1:0-15353 GCA_963999395.1 uncultured Halieaceae bacterium | reverse complement strand
ACATGATGTACTGACGGCGATCAGACTACAAACCCCAGTACAGCAACTGGGGCACCGCCGGCTGATCAATAGCCAGCAGCACCTGCGCACACTGGATACCTTGCACTCGCTCTACCCCGAAACCCTCATCGGCGAGACGCGTCATATCGCTGACCGCTGCCAGTTCAGCCTTGATGAGCTG
Organism: uncultured Halieaceae bacterium; assembly: GCA_963999395.1. GTDB lineage: Bacteria > Pseudomonadota > Gammaproteobacteria > Pseudomonadales > Halieaceae > Luminiphilus. The sequence goes on along the minus strand of CAXEVD010000008.1, from coordinate 15,172 downwards.
CGCTATGAGTATCCGGAAGAGGTCGTACCGTCACATCACACCGCTAACAGTTATCTGCGACAGGAAGTCGCGGCCGGCGCCAGATTGCGCTGGCCAGACGGCGTGCCGGAGGCCATCCAGACGCGCATCCATCAGGAGCTCGATCTGATTACCGAGCTGTCGTACGAGTACTACTTTTTGACCGTCTACGACATTGTCCAGTTTGCCAAATCACGCCATATCCTCTGTCAGGGCAGAGGCTCTGCCGCCAACTCCGTTGTGTGCTACTGCCTGCACATCACCGAGGTCTCCCCGGAGCAAGTGTCGCTGTTGTTCGAGCGATTCATCTCGCGGGAGCGGGATGAGCCACCTGATATTGATGTGGACTTCGAGCATGAGCGGCGCGAGGAAGTGATTCAGTACATTTATGAGAAGTACAGTCGTCGCCGCGCGGCGCTGGCCGCAACGGTGATCACCTACCGGTCGCGCAGTGCGGTGCGCGATGTCGGCAAAGCGATGGGGTTTGATGCCAGCTTTATCGATGAGCTGGCGAGCTCTCTGGCCTGGTGGAATCGGGAGCGAGAACTGACCAACCGTTTTCAGCAACAGGGCTTAGCACGCTCCGGGCAGCTGGCAGAGCACTTCATGGCGAGGGTTCAGGAAATTTTGGGCTTCCCGCGCCATCTCTCCCAGCATGTAGGGGGATTTGTCATCAGCCGCGGGCCCATTTCGAATCTGGTACCCGTGGAAAATGCCAGCATGCCAGACCGCACGGTTATCCAATGGGACAAGGAAGATATCGAGGCGTTGGGGCTACTGAAGGTCGATATTCTCGCCCTCGGGATGCTGTCAGCCATCCGCAAAAGCCTCGACATGATCAGCCGGGATCGCCCTGATATTCGCCGCATACAGGATATCCCCAAAGAAGATGCCGCCACCTACAGAATGTTGCAAAAGGCCGACTCTCTGGGTGTCTTTCAAATCGAGTCGCGCGCGCAAATGTCGATGCTGCCGCGACTGAAACCCGCCTGTTTTTACGACCTAGTGATCGAAATCGCCATCGTTCGGCCCGGCCCGATTCAGGGCGATATGGTGCATCCCTACCTGCGCCGCAAAGCCGGACTGGAGGCAATCAGCTACCCTAATAAGGACATTGAATCGGTCCTGTCGCGCACACTGGGCGTGCCGATATTCCAGGAACAGGTGATTCGCTTGGCCATGGTGGCTGCTGGGTTCACGGGAGGAGAAGCCGACGCCCTGCGGCGCGCGATCAGTAACTGGGGCAAGAACAGCAAACTCCTCACCTTCGAGCACAAGCTCAAGCAAGGCATGCTCAGCAAGGGCTACACCGCGGACTTTGCAGACCGGTTGTTCAATCAGATCAAAGGATTTGGCGGTTATGGCTTTCCGGAGTCGCACTCGGCAAGCTTTGCTCTGCTCGCCTATGTCTCTGCCTGGCTCAAGTGCCATCACCCCACGGCGTTCTATGTCGGGTTGCTCAACAGCCAGCCCATGGGCTTTTATTCGCCATCACAACTGATACAGGACGCGAGACGGCATCACATTATGGTCTTGCCCGTCGATGTGAACCACAGCAGCTGGGACCACCAGATCCTGTCTTCAGCGGACCAGCAGCAGCCACCCATCAGGCTGGGGTTGAGGCTAATCAAGGGGCTCAGTGAGGCGGCAGGCCAACGCATTCACACCGCACAGCGTCAACGCGCCTTTGCCAACGTCGCTGACCTGCGCCAACGCGCCTGCCTCGATCGCAGCGACATGGAAGCGCTCGCCGCCGCCGATGCCCTCTCGGGTATCAGTGGCAATCGCTATCAATCCCATTGGCAAACCATGGCGCTGGAAGCGCATCGCCCGTTACTGCCGTATGACATTGCTGCACAGCGCTCTCAGGACGATGCGGCCGTCACGGCAGCGCCCACCCTCCCCGAGGACGTCGTCGCCGACTATCAAAGTACCGGGCTGACTCTCAGGTCACATCCCCTGTCCTTGCTGCGCCATCAACCCCCCTTTGATCGCTGTCGGCGGCAAACGGAGCTTGAGACGCTGGGTAATCACCGCTTTGTGCGAGTAGCCGGGCTGGTCACTTGTCGACAACGCCCGGGCACCGCTTCAGGCGTGGTGTTTCTGACCTTGGAGGATGAGACAGGCAATATCAACGTGATCGTCTGGCCTGCGATTCAGGAGCGCTACCGACAAAGCCTGATGACCGCGCAGTTACTGTTAGTCAAAGGAACGGTGGAATCTCGTGACGGCGTGACGCATGTGATTGCCGGCACGCTGGAGGACTGCAGCGACCGCCTGAGCGCCTTGGCGGTGCAATCCCGGGACTTTCACTGACGACTCGACATTCCCCGCGCGCTGAGCGCGGTGCTGGCACATCACAGGAGGCGTTTATAACGTTGCCGGACGCGCAAAACGTTTGCGGGGCGCGTTACTCGACGTCGGATCGGACCTCGGCTTCCAGCCATCCACCCGCATCCTCACGCAGCAAAAACTCAATTGGCCGGCAGCACACCTGGCAGTCTTCGATGTACTCTGCACCCACATCTTCAGGGTTCAACAGTACCTCTATCGACTCGCCGCAGTAGGGACAATAAATGCTGCTCTCCTGCAGCCCGGGCGCGGTCATGGAGGACTAGCTGGCCTCCTGAAGCACTGCTGCCTCGGCTACCACACCCGCGCGTCCCAGTACCAATTCATCATCCTGAAGCGGGTCATCGCGGAACATTTTGCGATCCTTGCGGTAGTTCTGCGGGTTCATCCAGGGCATCTGATCGCCCTGTTTGGGGAAGCGGTGCATCACCCGCTGCATGTACCCGGCAGAGAAATCATCAATCCAGAAACGCTGGCTCATGGAGTCGGCCAGCTCATCCGCAATGCGCGGCGTTGCCGTGGTCATACCTGTCGTGCGCATGTGATTCAGCAAACGGCAGACCCAGGTCGCAATCAAATCCGCGCGCAGAGTCCAGGATGCGTTGATATAGCCGAAGGTGTGCACCATATTGGGAATGTTGGAACACATCATGCCCTTGTAGGTCCACTCGTTGGCAAAGTCGATCGCCTCGCCGTCGAGAGTAAATTCAGCGCCGCCAAGTAAGACCAGTTCCAGCCCCGTCGCACAGACAATGATGTCGGCGTCGAGATGCGCACCGGATACCAACTGCACACCGTTTTCCGTGATCTTCTCAATGTGATCGGTGACCACAGAGGCCTTGCCTGACTGGACCGCCCGGAACAGATCGTCATCAGGCACCAGACACAGACGCTGATCCCAGGGGTTGTAACGGGGGGTGAAATGCTTCTCCACATCGACCAATTCACCGATTTCTGCCCGCACTTTCTTCAATAACGAGCGTTTGACGACTCCGGGGGCAACGCGTGTCAGCGCGTACATCCACTGCTGCCAGATCGTGTTGCGCCAGCGGACGAGGTCATAGGCAAGCTTGGGTGGTAAAACGCGACGCAACCAATTGGCGAGGCCGTCTATGGAAGGCCTTGAGATCACATAGGTCGGCGACCGCTGCAACATCGTGACGTGCGTGGCGTGCCGCGACATATTGGGTACCAACGTCATTGCAGTAGCGCCGGAACCGATCACCACCACTTTTTTATCCGCGTGATCGAGGCTGTCTGGCCAAAACTGAGGATGGACCCACTCTCCTTTGAAGGCCGCCTTGCCCTTAAACTCGGGCTCATAGCCCTGGTCATAGCTGTAGTAGCCCGCACACATCAGCAGGAAGCCGCAGCGGTAGCGCCGCACACCTTCTGGCGTATCGACCGTCAGTTGCCACTGGCCGCGCTCGCTACACCAGTCAGCGCCGACGAGCTTCTGACCAAAACGGATGCGGTCGCGGATGCGGTGCTCATCTGCGGTCTCGTTCACGTAGCTCAGAATCGAGGGGCCGTCCGCGATGCTTTTTTCCGCTTCCCAGGGTTTGAAATCGTAACCCAGGGTATGCATGTCACTGTCAGAGCGAATACCGGGATACCGAAACAGATCCCATGTGCCGCCGATTGCGTCACGTCGTTCCAAGAGGATGAAATCGCGATCCGGGCAATCCCGCTGGAGCCGCACCGCGGTGCCAATACCGGAGAGGCCCGCGCCAATAATAATGACGTCGAACGCCTCTGCGTCCATATCTTGCACTGGGGGGATATCAACCGTCGAATTCATACTCTTTTCCTCACCCGCCCCTGCCGGCAGCTGTGCAACATAAGCTCATGACCACACTTGGCTTACCCAACAGCGTCACAGGGGCATGTGACCCTGCGGTATCTCCCCACTTTACACCCTTTTCGTACACGCTTTTAAACGGACCACCGTCTGGTGCACGCAGGTTTGATAGCGTCCGCAGAGAATCAGCTGTCTGGCTCTTTAACTACTGATTCTGGCGGCCTTTGGTGGCGGCAATACGCAAACGTAACGCATTGAGTTTAATGAAACCTTCGGCATCGGCTTGATCGTAGGCGCCGCCATCTTCTTCAAACGTGGCAATACTCTCGTCAAACAGCGAATCACTGGATCGCCGGCCGGTGACAGTGATGTTGCCCTTGTACAGCAACACCCGCACATCACCGTTCACCACGGCCTGTGTCTGATCTATGGCGGCCTGCAGTGCGTGGCGCTCGGGAGACCACCAGTAGCCGTTGTAAATCAGCTTGGCGTAGCGCGGCATGAGCTCGTCTTTCAAATGCGCTACTTCTCTATCCAGCGTGATGGATTCGATCGCACGATGCGCTCGCAGCAAAATGCTGCCCCCTGGCGTCTCGTAGCAACCGCGGGATTTCATCCCCACGTAGCGGTTCTCGACAATATCGGCGCGACCAATGCCGTTAGCCCCGCCTAGCTCATTGAGCTTCGCCAGTATCTCCGCAGCGCTCAACGCCTCTCCGTCGATCGCCACCACGTCGCCGTGCTCAAAGGTCAGAGTCAGTTCCTCCGCCTGATCGGGTGCGGCCTCAGGGCTCACCGTCCAGCGCCACATGTCATCCTCGGGCGGGATCCAAGGGTCTTCAAGCACATCGCCCTCATAGGAGATATGCAGTAGGTTGGCGTCCATGGAGTAAGGAGATTTCTTTTGTGCCTTGGCAAAATCCACCGGGATATCGTGCTGCTCACAATAGGCCATGAGCGCCTCACGGGAGTTCAAGTCCCACTCTCGCCACGGCGCAATTACCTGAATACCCGGGCTCAGGGCATAGGCGCCCAGCTCAAATCGCACCTGATCGTTCCCTTTGCCGGTCGCACCATGGGCAATGGCGTCAGCACCGCTCTCGTTGGCAATCTCGACCAATCGCTGCGCGATCAGCGGCCTGGCGATTGAGGTACCCAAGAGGTACTCACCCTCATATACGGTGTTGGCGCGAAACATGGGAAACACAAAGTCGCGCACAAAGGATTCCCGGAGATCTTCAATGTAGATCTCCTCGACACCCAGTGCCTGCGCTTTGGCGCGGGCGGGCTCAACTTCCTCGCCCTGCCCAATGTCCGCGGTGAACGTCACCACTTCGCACTGATAGGTTTCCTGCAACCAGCGCACGATCACGGAGGTATCGAGACCCCCAGAGTACGCCAGCACAACCTTTTTCGCCGTTGCCATAACCATGCCTAAAAAAAACGGGAGCGTAGTGTACGTCCGCGACTGGCTGCGCGCCACACAAGCCACAGCGAGGGCTACGGGCGACCGACCTCTGCTACACTGGCGACACTGAGCGGGTACCTTTGATCATGACTTCGTTAACGCTGACATTGCCGGATGACTGGCACATCCACCTGCGGGACGAAGCAGCCCTCGCCACGACGGTGCCTGATGTGGCCCGTTGGGCGGGCCGCGCGATCGTAATGCCCAACCTCACGCCGCCTGTCCTGAGCGTCGCCGATGCGCTGAGTTATCGGGAGCGTATCTTGGCGCATGTGCCCGAAGGTGGGCAGTTCGAGCCGCTGATGGTCCTGTATCTCACCGACGCCACTTCCCCCGAGATGGTGGCAGAGGCAGCCGAGTCACCGCATGTGCAGGGCATCAAGCTGTATCCTGCCGGCGCGACCACCAATTCAGACGCCGGCGTCACGGGCGTCGAGGCACTGTATCCCGTGTTTGAGGCGATGGAGCGGCATGATGTGCCACTGCTGATACACGGTGAAGTAACCGATCACCACGTCGATATATTTGATCGCGAGAAAGCGTTCATCGACTCCGCGCTCACGTCCATCGTCGGCGCGTTCCCAGCGCTCCGAATCGTGTTCGAGCACATCACCACCGCCGATGCCGTGCAGTTCGTTGAAGCATCCGGTGAACATGTTGCCGCGACAGTGACTGCACATCATTTGCTATACAACCGCAATGACATGCTCGTTGGGGGAGTTCGGCCTCACCTGTTCTGCTTACCGGTGCTGAAACGCGATCAGCACCAATTGGCGCTGCGCCAGGCGGTGACATCAGGCCACCCGCGCTTCTTCCTCGGCACGGACTCCGCTCCCCATATCCGGGGAGAGAAGGAGTCGAGCTGCGGCTGCGCCGGCTGCTACACCGCTCATGCCGCACTCGAGTTGTATGCGGAAGTATTTGACGAAGAAAACGCGCTCGATCGCCTCGAGGCGTTTGCGAGCTTTAACGGGCCAGACTTTTATCGCTTACCGCGCAACAGCGGCTCGATCACGCTAACCAAAGACACTCAGCCCATACCCGCGGCGTTCCGGCTCGGTGACAGCGACGTCGTGCCCATACGCGCTGGCGACAGCGTGGGTTGGACAGCGTCCCGCTAACGGCGATGATGGATTCGACGCACCCAGCGGGTACCAATGACAGCGAGGTCGTCACGACTGCTACCGGTCCGACAATGCGCGACCGGTTCCGCGGGTTCTTGCCCGTCGTCGTGGATATTGAAACTGGCGGATTCAACTGTCAGACCGACGCCATACTGGAGATCGCCATGACTTTGCTCAAGATGAGCGAAGATGGCCAATTAGAGATTGCCGAGACCCACAGCCGCAACGTGGAACCTTTTGAGGGGGCAAACCTTGACCCTTCGGCGCTGGAGTTCACCGGCATTGATCCTGAGAGTCCGCTGCGCGGCGCGGTGCCAGAAGATATTGCGCTTGGAGAACTGTTCGGCGTGGTGCGGCAGGCAGTCAAATCGAACCACTGCAACCGGGCAATCTTAGTGGGCCACAACGCCCACTTTGATGCGGGATTCTTAAACGCTGCTACCGAGAGGCTGGGCCTCAAACGCAACCCGTTTCACCCCTTCTCCTACTTCGACACGGCGACCCTCGCCGGCCTCGCGGTAGGCCACACGGTGCTGGCGCGGGCGTGCGCGCTGGCGGATATCCCCTTTGATAACAACGAGGCGCACTCGGCCGAGTACGACGCCACCAAAACCGCTGAGCTATTCTGCCTTATCGTGAATCGCTGGCAGTCGTTGGGAGGCTGGACGACTCCGGCACCGGCTGAGGACCCCTAATAACGCGCCCCGGGTACTCTCCCGTTGCGACACCCCTTCGGAAGGTCACCCGCCCCGACTTGATCGTGCAGTCGTAACCCGACGCCGTCTGCAGCAAGCGCCGCCCGCCCGCGGGCAGATCGAAGGCTACGGTCGGTAAATTCATCTGCAATGACTCGAGATCAATCACGTTGAGGTCAGCGAGCAGTCCCGGTGCCAGCACCCCGCGATCCTCGAAGCCGTAAAGCCGGGCGGTGTCATGGCACTGGCGTTTGATAGCGCGCTCAAGCGGTATACGGTGTCCTTCCCGGTCGCGCACCCAGTGCTGGAGCATGAAGGTGGTGGCCGCGGCATCGCAGATCGTGCCGCAGTGGGCGCCGCCGTCGGAGAGAGAATTGACGCAGTCGTCCGAGTCCAGCGCCTCTTCGAGAAAATCGAGATTGCCGTTGGCATAGTTCAGCAACGGGAAGTAGATCATGCCTGCGCCCTCATCGCGCATCATGAAGTCGTAGGCATACTCCGCAGCCGTTGCGCCGGTCGCCTGGGCTCGCTGCTCAATGGATTGCTCCGCGGTGGGCTCGTAATTGAAACCGGGCAGCATTTCGTACTGCATGGAGAAGGCGGCCTCCATCAAATCAGCGATCAACTGCAGGTCGCTACCCGTGGGCTCGCCCTGCTCGGAGAGTAGCTGGCTGCGGAAAGTCGGATCCTGGAGGTGCTGCCACTGCTCAGACCAGGGCCTTTCTGCGATCGCCTTCCAGCTCGGGCGCTGCGAGAACGGATGGAAGGTAGCGCGCCACCCCAGAATCAAGCCAGTCCCCCGCATGGAGATCTGGGCGACGATATTGCCGCCTTTGGCATTCTGGGCACGCATATCGCTTAGCTGATCCTTGAACGGCAAACTCTTGATGGGTGATTCAAGCGCGGTAAACGTGACGGGGGCACCGGTCTCCCGGCTAAGGTCGCCCATCCAATCGAACTCGTTCCACTCGGGCAGCAGATCGCTCGCCATCTCGAAAACACCATGGCCTGCTCGTTTCAGCGCACTGCCAATGCCCAGCAGCTCTTCTTTTGTTGCCGTGGTCCCGGGCACCAACTCTCCGTCAATCGATTTATGCAGAATGGTCCGCGAGGTAGAGAAGCCGACGGCGCCCGCACGAAGTCCCTCCTCGACAATAGCCGACATCCGCGCAATCTCGGTCTCTGTCGGTTCCTCATTGGCTGCACCTCGGTCGCCCATGACGTAGGCACGCACCGCACCGTGCGGCACCTGCGCGGCGACATCGACGGTTCGATCCAGCCCCTCCAACGCATCAAGGTATTCGGGAAACGACTCCCAGTTCCAGGTCATACCCTCGGTGAGCGCACTGCCGGGAATATCTTCCACCCCCTCCATCAAGCCCACCAGCCACTCCTGTCGATCCGGTGCCGCAGGCGCAAAGCCAACGCCGCAGTTACCCATGACCACGGTGGTCACGCCATGCCACGAGGAAGGCGCCATTTCCTGATCCCAGGTGGCTTGACCGTCATAGTGCGTGTGGATATCGACAAACCCCGGCGCGACCACGCGTCCGGTGGCGTCGATTTCCTCCGTGCCACTCTCTGCCAGATCACCCATCGCGACGATACGGTCCCCGACAATACCGATGTCCATCACTTTCCCGGGAGCGCCTGTGCCATCCACCACTAACCCGCCGCTAATCTTGAGATCAAACATTTACACTACTCCTGCCTTGGAGGGCCTTACTTGCCCTCCGCTATCGCTTCAGCGACCGGACTGGTCCGATTCCCCGCTGAGCTCCACCAAAATGTTATCCATTTCTTCCAGTAACTGCTCCAACGAAGTCAGCCCCTGAAGCTGATATTTAAGCCCCTCGTCAATGGGCAGCAATTGTGCCAGCTGAGCGCCAACGCGCCAGCCATCTGTGAGGTCACTGTCCAACTGCAGCCGCTGGATCTGGGGGTGCCGCAACAATCCTTCCAACACCTCGGCAAGGCTGGCGTGGCTGTCGGGCAGCTGGATGGTTTCCGGGAAGTCACGCCACACCACCTCGGCCTTCACCAGGCCGCTGGGCTCCCGCCACACCGACTGCACATCGAAGGGCTCATGGCCCTCAATCGTGATGCCGAGCAGACCATTGGGTAGCTGATCCCAGTCGACAATCCGGGCATAGGTGCCGTACTCGCCAACATTGGGCGTATCAAGCGATCCTCCCGATACCTCCGACCCCTGCTGTAGCCACACAACGCCGAAACCCTCGCCCTCCCGCATGCAGTGCGCCACCAAATCAAGGTAGCGCTGTTCAAAGATTTGTAACGACATGCGACCTGACGGCAACAGCACCGACGACAGGGGGAATAAGGCAATCTCGGACATATCAGCCCACAGTCTCTTGCTCTAAGGCACGTAGTAGCGCCAGCGCTTCAGCGCGACTCTCACCGCAGACAGCGGGCTCTGGTTTGAACTGGTCGCAGACTGCGGGGCGCCGGGGATCACCGTACAAGTCGCACTGCGCGTTATCCAATAAATGTAAACACGCCACTCCGGCTGGCTTGCCATCGGGCATGCCCCAAAAGGGTTGCCGAATGGCCGGCGCGATACAGCAGGCGCCGCACTGTGGTCGGCAATCCATCAGCCGCGATCCGGGCCAAAGGGCCTGCAGATCATAATCAGCTGCGGCAGTAACAGCAGTGCACCAGCCACAGCGGCAATCATCGCGACCACCGTCAACATGCCGAAATACAGACTCGGCGTGAAGTTGGACAGGGTGAGCATGGCAAACCCCACCACCACGGTCAGCGTGGTGTAGTACATGGCCCGCCCGATACTGCTGTGACTGCGCAACATCGCGGAGCGGTAATCTTGATCCACTGCAATTTCATCCCTAAAACGATGGAGATAGTGGATACAGTCGTCGACCCCGATCCCGACCACAATCGCCGCGATCGTAATCGTCATAATGTCGAGCGGTATCCCGGCCAGACCCATCAAACCCAACACCAGTCCCGCTGCAAGAATATTGGGCGCCAATGCCAACAGCGCCAGCGACAGCGACCGGAACAGTATCCAGAACATCAGCCCGATGGCGATAAAGACGGCGCCGAGCGTCATAATCTGCGACTGGAACAGACTCTGCAGAACGTTGTTGTAGAGCACCAGCAACGACGTGAAGTGCAGGCGCTCGGGTGCCATACCGGTCTCTTCCAGAATCTGCTCACGTAACTCTCTCAAGTACGCATCGCGTCGAAGCGACTCACTCGTCTCCATGACCCTGACACTCAGTCGCGCCTCCTGCTCTTCAGCAAAATAAAAAGGCGTCACAAGCGCGTTACTGACGTCGTCGGGCAAGCTGTTCTCCACCAAAGCCAGTTCCACACCTCCCAGCTTCCCGCCATAAAGACCATCCATCACTTCGAATGCGGTGGATAGCGACAATACTTTTCCCGACTCGGCCCGACTCTCGATAATGGCGTGTACCTGATCGACCAGTTGGCGCCCTGGTAAAGAAAACCAATAGCCCGCTGACTGCGTTTCGTCGGCGCCAAAGCCGAAATCAATGTCGAACACATCGTCAAAAAATCCGTCATTGTCGTCTTCCCAGCCCTCATCATCAGAGGGAGATGCAGCTTCGGCGACTTCAGGTTCTTCCGCAGGGGCTTCGAGAATCACATCCAGCGGAATCGTGCCGCCAAGACGCGCGTCGAGAAGCTCCATCCCCTGGTAGATCTCGGTGTGCTCCTTGAAGTAATCAATAAACCGGTTTTCGACTTCCAGAGCGCGGACACCGGCCACTGACAGCATCACCAACCCCATCGTGGCGGCGACAACCAGGCGGCCATGCTGTTGCACCACCCGCGCGAATCGAATGGTGAAAGGTCGCTCTGCCTGGCTTGTTGCGGTCAGTGGCTTGTCGGGAATGATCACCATCAGGGCGGGCACCACCGTAAACGCCGAACAAAAACCCAAAACGATGCCGGTGGTCATCATCCACCCAAAATCGATCACGGGTTGCAGGCCCGCGACCACAAGCGAAGTGAATGCCACAATGGTGGTCATGGCCGTATACAGGCATGGCACCATCATCAGTTTTGACGCGCCGGCGGAAAGCTGCTCGCGGGGCGCATCGGGACGCTGACGCTGCAACTCGCGATATCGCACGACGAGGTGAATCGACAGCGACAGCGTCACGATCAGCAACACCGCCACCGAATTCGATGAAATAACCGTCATGCGCCAGTCGGTGCCCGCCAACACGCCGAGTAACAAGGTTGCGGTCGCACTGCAGGTGATCAGCGGGATGAATACCCATTTCCAACTGCGAAAAATGAGCCACAGCACTACCGCCATCACCGCCAGAATGGCCGTGCCAAAGGTCACCAGATCGGAGCGTACATAGGCCATCATGTCTGCGGCAATCATGGGCACGCCGCCGACAAAAATCTTGGCGTAGGGGCGAAAGCGCTCCGCGACATCGCGCACAGCGGCCACCATACGGTCCCGGTCAGCCCCAATCCTTGCCAGCGCCAGATCGTAATCCGCCTCGACCTGCAGCAGTCGCTCTGCCTTTTCGGCATCCAGCGCCCCCTCGCGCTCCTCAGAGCGCAAGGCCTCCCGCTCATCGAGCAGCGATTCAGCCAGCTTGTCAGGCTGTAGAGAGACCTGCACCGCTGTGAGGTCACCCGTTTCGCTGACCAGCAGATTCCGATAGATCGGGCTGGTTGTGAGCTCTTTGAGCGCCAGCTCCCGATCCACCTCTTGGTCACGTAGGGTGGCAATGCTATCAGCGCGAGCTAAATCAGTCAGGGACAGTGGCGGGCTCTCTAGCAACGGCACATCCAGCACCGAGGTCACGCCTGCCACCCCAGGGAGCCGCTCAAGCTCGTCGACCATTGCGGCCAGTGGCTCCAGCGAGTCAGGAGACAGGAGCGGCACACCGGGCTCCCAAGTCAGTATGAGAAATTCGTCTCCCGCGTATTTCTCGGCAGACTCACGAAAATAAGCCAGATCCGGGTCACCCTGCAGCAATAGGGAGTCAGAGGAGGCATCCAGTCGTAACTTGGGCAGCTGTATCAAAGCCACGCCAATCACCAACGCGTAGCAGAGCAGCACCCAGGCAGGTTTGCGCAACAACAGCGCATAAAAACGCTCGATCCGAGTCACGACTGAGCGCGCTCTTCCAGTGCCGCCAGCAGGCGGCCGTGCAGGCCGTCAAATCCGCCGTTGCTCATAATGACAATGCTATCTCCGGGTGCTGCCACAGCTAGTGCCCGCTCTATCAGGGCATCCGTGCTCTTCAGGGCTTCCTGTCCATCGGCGGTGACAATACTACCCAAATCCCATTGCAGATCAGGCGGCGTTGACCACAGCGCATGGTCAGCGGCCGCGGCGCAGGTCGCCAAGGCGGCTTTGTGTTCTCCCAAACGCATGGTGTTGGACCGGGGCTCTATGATCGCGATGAGCTTTCCTGCCTCGACCTGCGCGCGCAGCGCGCTCAGCGTGCCCTCAATCGCCGTGGGATGGTGAGCGAAATCATCGTAAACCGCCACACCGTCAGGCTTTCCCAACAATTCCAGCCGTCGCTTCACACCCTTGAAAGATGCCAGCGCCTTGACCGAAATATCCAGAGACACCCCAACGTGGTGCGCCGCGGCAATTGCAGCGGTCGCATTGGCCGCATTGTGCGACCCGATGAGCTCCCAACGCAATTCCGCCTCCGAACCATCAGGCCCCGCAATGTGCAGTGCGTCCGCGGCTGAGGACAGCGCCTGCCAGGTCCAACCAGCGTGCTGCTCATCATGGGCGTCCACGACGGTCTCGACGGGGGTCCAACACCCTTTGTCCAACACCCGGTCGATCGCCTCGCCGCCGCCGCGAACAATCAGCCCGTCTCCGGGAATACATCGCACCAAATGATGGAACTGGGTCTCGATCGCGGCGAGGTCGGGGAAAATATCCGCATGGTCATATTCGAGGTTATTGATGACCGCCGTTTTCGGGCGGTAATGAACAAACTTGGAACGCTTGTCGAAAAAGGCGGAGTCATACTCATCTGCCTCGACCACAAAGAAGTCTCCGCTACCCAGCCGCGCGGACAGGCCAAAGTTGATGGGGATCCCGCCGATCAAAAACCCGGGCTGAAGTCCAGCCTGCTCCAAAATCCAAGCCAGCATGCTAGCGGTGCTGGTTTTGCCATGGGTGCCCGAGACGGCGAGCACCCATTGATTCTGAAGAATATGGCGACCGAGCCATTCCGGCCCCGAGGTATAGGGGATGCCGCTGTTCAGCATCGCCTCGACGACCGGCTGACCGCGGGACAGCGCGTTCCCCACCACGACACAACCGGGCGCAGGCGATAGTTGCTCGGCATCGTAGCCGTCGACGAGGGGTATATCGCTGTTGAGCAGTTGGGTGCTCATGGGGGGATAAATATTGCGGTCAGAACCCGTGACCGAAAAACCCGACTCGCGGGCCAGCAGCGCCAAACCGGCCATAAACGTGCCGCAAATACCGAGAATGTGAATGTGATCGGACAAGGAGGTTCTCCACGATGTGAGGAGATTATCACGGGCGGTTTGCCAATGGCTCCCGCGAGGTCTACGGTACGCACTTCCTGACAGGCCACCCAAACAGTTCAGCATGAGTCAACGCAATCTCTTCTACGCCCAATCCGGCGGCGTCACACCCGTTATCAATGCTTCGGCCGCGGGCGTCATTCAAACTGCGCGTGCGCACCCCCGACAGGTTGGCAAAGTCCTCGCGGGACAAAACGGAATTGTCGGCGCACTGAAGGAGGAGTTAATCGATACGTCCCGGGAAAGCCGCCGCGCGATCGAGGGACTTCTGACCACTCCGGGTGGTGCTTTCGGCTCTTGCCGATACAAGCTCAGAGGTTTTAACGAGAATCGTACCGAATATGAGCGGCTGATCGAGGTATTTCGCGCCCACAATATTGGCTACTTTCTCTATAACGGCGGCGGCGACTCGGCAGATACCTGTCTAAAAGTCTCCCAAATCAGTGAGCAGATGGGTTATCCCATTCAGGCAATCCACGTCCCGAAAACCATTGATAACGACCTGCCATTGACCGATAGCTGCCCTGGCTTTGGCTCCGTTGCAAAGTATGTGGCGATTTCAACCCGCGAGGCGGCGCTCGATATCGAGTCAATGTGCGCAACCTCAACCAAAGTCTTCATTCTCGAGGTGATGGGTCGACACGCCGGCTGGATCGCAGGTGCCAGCGTGCTGGCTTCGAGCGAGCGCGGCGACGCGCCACATATTATTTTGTTCCCTGAAATCGCCTTCGATCAGAAAAAGTTCCTGAGCAAAGTCGACCAGTGCGTGAAGCGCTACGGATACTGCGTCGTTGTCGCCTCGGAAGGCACCAGCACCGCAGATGGCCGACTCCTGTCGGATCAGGGTGAGCGCGATGCTTTTGGCCACGCTCAGCTGGGTGGTTTGGCACCGCTGCTCGCAGGCATGGTCAAAGACAAGCTGGGATACAAATACCACTGGGCGGTCGCGGATTATCTGCAGCGGGCGGCGCGCCACATTGCCAGCCAGACCGATGTCGATCAGGCCTTCGCGCTGGGCAAAGCAGCCGTGGAGTTAGCTCTGGAAGGTGCCAATGCGGTGATGCCAACCGTCGAGCGACGCTCGACCAAACCGTATCGCTGGGCCGTTGGCACCGCCCCGCTTCATCGGGTGGCCAATCGCGAGAAGAAAATGCCTCGCCGG
>CAXEVD010000007.1:0-15521 GCA_963999395.1 uncultured Halieaceae bacterium | reverse complement strand
CTGAGCCCAAGTAGTGGCCTTTGTCCCCAAGGCAGACCTGGGCAAGATCATCGAAGCCCAGCGTTTTCTCGTTCACCTCTATGCCCCGCACCGCGCGCAGCGTGGCCCCCAGTACATCATTATCGAGAATCAGGCTCTCGGGGCACACGCCGAGCAGGCTCGAGTACATGCCTGCCGCTTCGTAAATCAGGTTGGAGCCCGCTAGTGCCGGCGGCATCAGCGTGTGGGCGCGCTCAGCACCCGCCTGAAAATCAGGCATGTTGGCATCGGTCATGCCGCAGGCGGTGCCAAAGGGCAGGTCAAAATAGAGTCCCAGCTGGGCGCAGCCACTTGAGATCAAGCCTTGCTCGGGCGAGCCGCCGCTCATGGCACCGGTGCGAAGATCCGACACGAAGGGCCACGCGCCGATGATGGCAGGCGCACCGGGCTCAATGGCGTTCACATACACCAGCCCGCCAATGCACTCAGCCCAGGCCTGGCTCACCGCGCCTGCCAATGTTGCGGGCGTGGTGGCACCGGCTTGCCCGGCCGACAGAAGTAGAACCGGCATGCCGCCCTCGACCGCAACGCGAAGACACTCCAGTGCCTCCTGCGCGAACTTCATCGGCGGTACAACAAAACAGTTCGATTGACTCACAAAAGGTCTTGCGCGCCATGCGTCCTCACCGCCGGCGATGATGTGTAGCATCTCCAGCGCTTTACCCAAATGGTCGCAGTTACTCCAGCTGGCACCCACGTGCTTGCGCGTACCGGCCACGCAGCAGTAGGTGGTGTTGAGGTCCATCTCGTAGGTGTTCTCGAGATCGCGCAGTACGCACATACGCTGGAACATGTGGATGTGTTCGCAGTTATCGGCGATACGCGCGAGGTCATAGAGGTCGCGGGTGGTGGAGTCGCGATACTCGTTCTTGATCGAGTCGGCGATCATCACGGCCGCGCCCGCGGTGGCGAAGTGTACCCGCGAGCCAGATAGATCCAGATCAAACTCCGGGTCCTGTGCGTGCAGTATGAGATTTTGTTTGGCGTGCTTCAGCGCCGTATCGACGACGGCACGGGGCATGCGCAACCTGCCGTCATCGCCGAGGACCGCGCCCACGGCCTCACAGGTTTCAATGCAGTGGGGTGTGGCGTCTTTGAAGCCAACCTCTTCGAGAATACGGTAGATATTTTCGACGATGGCTTCGAGGTCTTGGTCCGTAAAAGGGTGGTAGCGGCCGCCGCGTTCACCGGGCCGCACAGGTTTCATTGCTTCTTCCAGCGGCGCGCTGCGTTGAGCATGTCGCGCCTGTCTGCCTCCCGCACGTCTCGCCATCGTCAGGTCCCCCCCTAAAGCCGGCCAGCGCTCGCCCGGTACTGATACCCGAGCCGAAAAACAGGGTTAGAAATACCTCAAAAATCTTGGTCACGCCAGCATAATTTGCGCGGGCGAAAGCAAAAGATGAGTGCGTCCCGGCAGCTGCCGATTGACGTTGTAAGGAGAGTGAAAAAAAGAGTTGGAAGCAGGGGGAGGTGGTCGGTGACAGACCTCCCAGAAGGTGTCTCGCCTCAACCGCTAGTTAAGGCGAGACAGAGACTGAGCCTGTCCTCCGCGAACGAGGGTTGCCGCATACATGCGTGGGCTGTCGCAGCTCATGATCTCGCCAAAAATGGCATCGTCCATCTGTCGGCCACCGCCATTCACATAGAGATCCGCGTCACGACCATAGGTCTCGAGGCTGGGTCTCCAGACAGAGATCTTCATGTCAGCGGTCATGTCGATCGGGTTACCGTGACCGGGGAAGTGATAGGCGATCGCCGCCAAGACTTCCTGCTCGTCGAGATAGGCGTTCCACTTAGCTGTCGCTGCCATCAGGTCAGCGGGGGTGGCGCCCTCATTGAGCGTGCAATCACTGAAGCTGACCACGGCGGAGGAGGGGCCGTCAGCGGGTGGACGCACGAGCATGGTTGCTGCTTCGCTGTGCCAGCCACAGGTCCACACCTCGTTGAAGCGCTCGTTCAGCTTCTGACCCTTGGTCATCCAGGCGTGCAGGCCCTTGCCCATCTCAGTGAAGCTGGGCGTGTAACCGAACCAGCCCGCCTCTCGGGCGAAGTCCGCGTTGGCCTTGAAGATCGGATTCAGCACCCATGCGGTGTAGGCGTCGAGACCGTTTTCGTCAGACCACTCATTCCAGTCGTCGACAACTTTCATCAGATCCGACATGGATTTGCCTTCGTTCATTTGGCAGCCCCAGCTCTCGATGGCGCCGAGTTGCGGCATATCCTGCTGTGCTTGCGCCGGGCTCATCGCCATCACGACGAGCAGGCTTAACACTGTATTGACCCAGTATTTCATTGCGTTTTCCCCTTGTTGGAAGATTGGTTTTTGTTGTCTTGATCGCCGCCATAGCGAGGCGGCCTGCTTCACCATAGACGGGCTGTCCTGGGCTTTCAAATGACTGTGAAGGGGATAAGCGCGGTCAGCAGTGATCCACGATGCTTGAGTGGCGTACACTTCGACAGACCAAAAGTCTGTAACGGCCCCAGAAAAGCGCCTCACCGGCGGCTTTGATGGGGCCTTTTCGTTTTAGGCGGTGCTCAGTGCAACCTCGTACAGAGAGTAGGTCAGTACGCCATCTTCACCGAGTGCGCCGGCGCCGACCGCTTGAATGCGGTTGAGCCAGGCATAGCGTTCATCGCCGGTCTGAAAAGTGGGCGCGGTGACGATCAGACCACTGGCCATATCGGCCCGCCCGCCGTACTCGACGTAAATGTAGGCGCCGTCATCGGTTTTTAGGGTTAATCGCACGTCGACACAGCCAACGGTGCCGTCACTGCCGACCGTCAGCCAGTCTGCTGCGTCGGTCGCCGCCAGACTGGCGCGCAGTCGATCGCTTTCGACCTCAACGCTGGTGACATCCACCAACAACCGAGTGCCCTGGGGCCCGTCGCCTATCTCAATATGCTGCCCCAGCTGTGCGGTGATGGTGCCCATTGGCAACAGTTCGGCGGTCGCTCTCATGTGTTACTCCTGTGGTCGGGTTGATGTAGTGACTGGCGAGTGTATCCGGAGACGACCGCGGTGACCCGCCTTAAGCATAGGGTGGTGTCTTGTTCGGCGCTTCGAAAGCCGAAGTGGATCCAGCCAGTTGGGCGGGGGGAGTTATGGCGTGTATGGCGGGTATTTGCGTGAAGCCGCCTTATGTGGCCTCGTCCTCGGATACACTGCGCGGTCCACCATTCACACTCAACATAGAGGCACGTTATGGCTATTGGCTTGTTGGCGACCATTACGGTTTTGGAAGGCAAGAACGAGGAGTTCGAGCAAACTTTTTTGGATCTCACTGAAAAGGTGAGGGCTAACGAGCCCGGCAACGTGTTTTACGCGCTACATAAAAGTGGCAGCGATCCGCAGGTGTACAAGGTGATGGAGCAGTACGACAGCCCAGAGGCGCTCGATGCCCATGGCAAGAGCGATTACTTTCGCGAGGCCAACAAGCAGTTGGCCGGTTTTGTGGCCGGCGCGCCGGAGATTGAAATTTTGGAAGCAGTCAGCCCCTAGTTGATGGGTGGTGCTGGGCCAGGCCGTTTAACCGCCCCCGCCGCTATCTCCACCGCCGCCTCCGTCAGAGCCGCCGCCGTCGCCAAAAACGCCGCCGGCGTCCCCCGTGTAATGCCCTGACTTATCGAAGTGGCCAGCACCGCCGCTGAACCAAGCGACTGAGCCATCCGACTCGACTTTACCCTTCACGGTTCTGTCGCCACAGCGCCGACACACGAAGAACGCTTCTCCAGTCTCGAAATTGGCCAGCTTGTACGACTTAAACCCGTGAGCGAGGCTTCCGCAAGCTCGGCAGCGATAGTAAAAGGCCATTGTCGGCAGGACGACGGCAGTAAGCCCCAGCAGGATCGCTAAAAAAATCCAGAGGTCGTTTTCCATGCTTTTTTCCGGAGAGCCTGCCACTCGACCTTACCGGCGGTAAAACAGAATTCAAATCCGGACATTTCTCGCCGCAAACGCTGCTCGGCGAGAGAAAACGGTGGGAAAAACGGGGATGGCGCGGAATGCAGGAGTCGAACCTGCGACCTTCGGTTTCGTAGACCGACGCTCTATCCAGCTGAGCTAATTCCGCGCAAACCCAACTAGGCACTGCCTCGCCGGGGCGCGTAGTATACACACTTGGCAAGGCCTCGCCAGCGCTGGAGAGGGCCATTGGGGTTCCCCCTACAGACAGTGAAGCCATGCAACAGGCAGCCCGGCTGCAGCGGTGACGAGGTCAATTGAGGACAATGCAGATTCTGGTCGATGCCGATGCGTGCCCCGTGGTAATTCGCGACATTCTGTATCGCGCGGCACAAAAGCGCGGCATCAAATTGACGCTATTCGCTAACCAGTCCTTCCAGATTCCGGCCTCTCCCCTAATCAGCCTGTATCAGGTCGCCAAGGGCCCCGACATGGCAGATCATGAAATCGCCGCCCGAGTGGAGGAGGGGGACCTTGTGATCACCGCCGATATCCCACTCGCCAGCGAAGTCCTTGAACAAGGCGCTCTCGTGATCACGCCACGGGGTGAACGCTACACCGAAAACAATATTCGCCAGCGGCTACAAATGCGCGACTTCATGGAGACCATGCGCGCCTCTGGGGAACATACCGGTGGCCCGCCGCCGCTCAATCAGACCGACCGC
Source organism: uncultured Halieaceae bacterium (assembly GCA_963999395.1). Lineage (GTDB taxonomy): Bacteria > Pseudomonadota > Gammaproteobacteria > Pseudomonadales > Halieaceae > Luminiphilus. The sequence continues at coordinate 10,856 of CAXEVD010000007.1, read as the reverse complement.
AAGGCGTTCGCCGATCAATTGGATCGACTGCTCAGCCGGGCGCTTAAGTCAGGTTAATACCATGCTCAGATATCGACCCATTCGATGATCTCAGCCTCCAGCTGATCGAGATCGGCGGCGGTCTCGCTGATCGTTCTGCCCGCGACGGCCATGTGCGTATTGGCGGTCGACTGCGGGTCTCCTGTGATCAGAGGGTGCCACCTTGGCAGTGATTTCCCTTCCGCGAGCCGTCGATAGGCGCAGCTGCGTGGCATCCACGCCAGCTCGGCATTACTCATACGACGCACGTCGAGGCAGTCCTCAACTTCCTCAAGGCGCGTTGCGTAACGTTTGCATCGACCTGTCTCATCATCCAGCAGTTGGCAGGCCACCCGGGTGTAGAACACATCGGCCGTCTCGTCATTGACCAGCTTGTGCAAACAACACTGCCCGCAGACATCGCACAGTGACTCCCACTCGGCGTCGGTCATGGCGTCGAGTGACTTTGCTTCCCAAAAAGGCGTGGCAGACATATTGGTCCCCCGGTGATGCTCGGACCACGAGGCTTGGCTTTCCTACTCGCACAGTGACCGCCGGATAGCGGATAATCGGCCTGAGTTTACAGGAGTCGCGGGTTATGGATCTCGGTATTAAAGGACGCACTGCGCTTGTATGCGCTTCCTCCAAAGGTTTGGGAAGAGGGTGCGCAGAAGCGCTTGCCGCGGAGGGCGTCGACCTTGTTTTGAATGCGCGGGGTAGTGAGGCATTGGAGGGGACCGCAGCTTCTATACGAGACGCCTGTGGCGTTGCGGTGACGACGGTCACCGCAGATATCACGAGTGAGGCTGGTCAGGCGGCGGTAATCGCAGCGGCGGGTGATGTCGATATTCTGGTAACCAATGCGGGTGGCCCTCCGCCTGGCATGTGGACCGACTGGGATCGCGATGATTTTATTGCTGCCTTTGATGCGAATCTGTTGACGCCCATCGCACTGATCAAGGCGCTGCTGCCCGGCATGATGGAGCGCGGCTGGGGCCGGATCGTGAACATCACCAGCGTGACCGTGAAGGCGCCAATTCCTGTGCTTGGGCTCTCCAATACCGCACGTTCCGGTCTGACGGGTTACGTTGCAGGCGTATCACGGCAGGTCGCGGGCAGTGGCGTCACCATCAACAACCTTTTACCCGGGTTACATGACACCGACAGGCTGGCGATGCTTGATCAGGTCGACGCGTCGGCACGGGGCATTTCGGAGGCCGAGGCACGCGAGGCGCGCACTGCTACCGTACCGGCCGGTCGTTTCGGCACTGCTGACGAATTTGGCGCAGCCTGCGCCTGGCTTTGCTCGGACAAGGCAGGCTTTGTGATTGGCCAGAACATCCTGCTCGACGGCGGCGCGTTTCCCGGCGCGATGTAGGGTTGCGCTGGGATTTCAGCCGACGGAGTGGCGCCGGCTGACATTAAACACGCAATACAAGGCGCCGCGGGGTTTTAGAGGTTGGCCTCACCCGCCCGTAGCCGCTGAATCAGGCTCGAGGTGTCCCAGCGATGTCCTCCGAGGCCTTGTACGTCGGCGTAAAAGGTATCGACTAATTGGGTGACCGGCACCTCGGCGCCTACTGACTGAGCGGCCTGAATTGCGATACCCAAGTCCTTGCGCATCCAATCAACCGCGAAGCCAAAGTCGAACTCGCCCCTGATCATGGTCTGGGCGCGGTTGTTCATCTGCCATGACTGTGCCGCCCCTTGCGCAATGACCTCCATGGCGGCCGGGACATCAAGCCCGGCGCGCTCGGCAAAGTGAATGCCTTCTGCTAACCCCTGCAGCAACCCCGCGATGCAGATCTGGTTGACCATTTTGGTGAGCTGCCCGGCACCGACCGGCCCCATACGCCGAACGCTTTTGGCGTAGCACTCAATCAATGGCTGGGCCTCAGTAAAGGCCTGCTCGTCAGCGCCTATCATGACCGTCAGTGCGCCATTTTCCGCACCGATTTGCCCCCCTGAAACGGGCGCATCGAGGAATGCCACACCCGACTGATCGGCCGAGGCCGCCAGTGAAGTTGCCAGAGCCTCTGAGGTAGTGGTGTGGTCAACAAGGAGCGCGCCTTCGCGCATTGATGAGAGCGCGCCGTGCTCACCGAGGGTGACTTCGCGCACATCATCGTCGTTGCCCACGCAGATCATCACGGCGTCTTGGTCCTTTGCCGCGGCTGCCGGTGTCGATGCAACGAAGCCGCCGTAGTCACTTTGCCAGGCCTTGGCGCGGTCGGTGTTGCGGTTGAACACGGTCACATCATGCCCTGCGCGCGCCAGGTGACCAGCCATGGGATAGCCCATGGCACCTAATCCGATGAAAGCGATGCGGTGCGGTGAAGTCATCTGTCGGCGCGTCCTGTCGTAAGAAGAGGAGTACAGCCTAACCCAAGAAGCTTGGTTATCGGATGAGGACAGGGCAATGAGCGTTAACAGTCTGGACGTGGTGATCGGTGCTGGAAGCGCGATTGGGCGCGCTTTGGTCGAGCGATGGTCTCGCGAGGGGGCGCAACCGATTCTTGCGGTCGCGCGATCAGTGGAAGCGCTCGCGGCGGTTGAACTACTCGGCGCACAGACTCACCGATGTGACTACAGTGAGGCCTCATTGGCGCCGCTTGCTGCTCAGTTGCAGGAGCAGTCGACAAACATCAAGCGGCTGGTTATCTGCAATGGCGTCCTGCAGGGGGAGGGCTATCGACCGGAGCGGGCACTCAATCAGCTGAAAACGACTGCGATGGAACAGGTGTTCGAGGTCAATACGTTTTTGCCGATGCGGGTGCTGGCCTCGCTGGCACCCGTTATCAAGCGAAGCGCGGCGCCGCGGATTGCGGTGCTGTCGGCGCGAGTCGGTAGCATCGGCGATAACGGTCTCGGTGGCTGGTACAGCTACCGCGGCAGCAAGGCGGCACTAAATATGATGTTGCGCTGCGCTGCGCTGGAGACGCGGCGAGTGAACCCCTCTGCCAAGATCATGGCCTACCACCCCGGCACCGTGGATACCCCTTTGTCCGAGCCTTTTCAGGCCAGCGTGGCGCCGGAAAAACTCTTCTCACCTGCGCGGGCAGCAGAGGCGTTCGACACCGTGCTGTCGAGTCTGGCAGCAGACGGTGAGCTCTCCTATCTCGACTGGCGAGGCGAGACCATCCCCTGGTGACGAGTTTATCCCTCGATGACGAGCCTATCCCCTGGTGGCAAGTCTATGCCCTGGTCAAGCGTGTCGCTTCGGATTCCGTGTCACCTTTTGCACTGGCTCTCGCTGCACTTCTGCGGCCATTGCAGTGGTATGTTTCTCACAGAAAGTACCGGTAGCTCAGGCTCCGATCGTTACTGCAATGCTGTCTGGGATTCAGCAGGCCATCCAACATATGTTAAAAAGAGAGAAATGCCTCGTGAGAGCTTTGTTTATCTCACTTTTTACAATCGTTGCCTTGGCGGTACAGCCCGCTTTGGCTGACGACGTCGACACGGCGATCGAGAACTTCCGTGGCGCCGGTGCGGGCGATTTCATTGATGACCCCTACGGCTATGCCGTGTTCCCGAGCATCGGTAAGGGCGGTATCGGCATCGGTGGCGCCCACGGTAAGGGTGAGGTCTTCGTCGGCGGCAAAAAAGTTGGCAAAACCAAAATGAGCCAGATCATTTACGGTCTGTAGTTGGGTGGCCAGGTCTACAGCCAGATGATTTTCTTCCGCGACGAGCGGGCGTTTGATGATTTCTCCTCCCGTATCTTCGAGTTTGGCGCTCAGGCGCGTTCCCAACCTAGCCAGTTTACTGGGTGAAGTGGATCAGTTTAATGGCTCACCCTAGATGTGCCCCGGGGGAGGAATCAAGCTCAGGATTCGACTACCGAGAAATGAATGTCGACGCTGGGTAGACGTGAAAGCAGGGCGTCACCCATTGCGCTGGCGGTGGTCCAAATGCCGCCGCCTACAGAGAGCTCATCCCGCGCGAGACAGAGACCGGCTTGCGCCAACATACGAGAGGTAGCGCCATAGCCCGGGTCCCGCTGACCCGCCACTTTGACGCGCAGCTGGTTCTCGCCGTCGGTGCCATGTGCCCAAAATTCGAAAAAGCCATTATTGCGCGTGGTTTCGTTGGGTCCCTCACCGGGGTCGGGCAAGACCTTTTTCAGTAGTGCCCGGGTTGGTGAGAGAAAGGTGCCTGCCATCACGGCCCCCAAGCCTCCCGCGCTCATCAGCGCCTTGGCGCGGCTTGAGCACAGCTGGGACTCGTCGTAGCGGAAGTCTGCACTGTAGGGCAGGCCCGCCAGGGCGTGGGAGCGCCTGACGACTTTGGTATTGATGGCCGCCATCACGAAGGGGCCGGTCCAGGATTCAAAGTTATCGTCCCAGGCAATTCCCGCCTGATCCGGGCCATCCAGTCCTTTCTCCAGGCCCGCAGGGTAGAGCGCGTAGGGGTCCATGACCCGCTCCTTGATAACAGGGTCTTTGGAAGCCTGTTCCGCGACGTACATCAGGCTCGCGACGGTGCCACCACTGACGCCCCCCGCGGCGCGGCCCATGCGACCAGTGACATGGTTGGCGTAGTTGCCGAAGCGTTCCTTAAACTGTTTCTGCAGGAAATAAACGGACAGGTCCGAAGGGATCGAATCGAACCCGCAGCAGTGCACGAGTCGCGCACCACTCGCTTTGGCAATCGGGTCGATCTGTTCGTACACCTCCGCCATCCACTGGGCTTCACCCGTGAGGTCGCAATAATGCGTACCTTCGGTCGCGCAGGCTTTGAGCACCGGCGTGCCGTATTTCGCATAGGGACCAACGGTGCTGATCAGCACACGGGTCTGGCTTGCCATGGCGCCAAGGCTATCCGGGTCAGCGCTGTGGGCGATGAGTATGGGCAGTTCCGGGAGGTTTAACTCACGCCGCACTTGCTTCAATTTCTGCGCATTGCGCCCCGCGATGGCCCAGCGAAGGTCCTGATGGTCGCTCGCTAAATACTCGGCCACCAGTTTGCCGGTGAAACCCGAGGCGCCGTATAGCACGATCTCAAACTGCCGATCTGTCATGGTTTATTCACTGCGTTAAAAAAACGTGAAGAAGGGTAGCAAGTTCGATCGAAATTCTGGCGTGCAGAGGCTGGTACTTCTTTGCACATCAGCCCCGCTTGTCAAAGTTCCGCAGATCATATGCGACTTATCTGCATGGAGTCGGTGTGATCAACGCAGTAAACTGCTTCCCCGAGAAAATTCTGCCATGGACGGTGGCAGTCACGGACATGCCCTGATGGTGCATTGCACTGAGGGTGTCCCTGACCTGATCAAGGAGATGAGAATGATTGCGCGATTTCGTCAAGCGGCATGGCCCATCGGCGTTGGCATTGCTGGTATCGCGATTTATGCGTTGCTGCAGGTGACCAAGCCGCAACCAGACCCCAGCATTGAGCCGCCCCGGCCCATTCGTGTCGAGGTGGTGCCCGCGATACGAGCGACCACCCGCCCCACGGTAGTGGCCTACGGCGAGGTGCGCCCCGGTGTGCGCACGCAGTTGGTTGCGCAGGTGGGCGGCAAAATCATGCAGATTGCGCCTGCATTTATTGAGGGCGGCCAGTTCGACGCCGGCGATGTGCTGCTTAGTATTGAAGACACAGATTACCGCGCGGCCGTCGATGAGCGGCAGGCCAGAGTGGCAGCCGCCAGGGTGGATTTGGAGCAGGCGTTGGCTGACGCCGATGTCGCGCGTAGGCAGCTTGTCGGGCAGAAGAGCCCTTCACCGCTGGCACTCAAAAAACCACAGGTTGCCCGCGCTGAATCAGCGCTTAAAGCTGCCGAGACGGCGCTGGCTCTGGCGCTGACGAATTTGGAGCGCACTCAAATCAGCCTGCCTTTCGCGGGCCGGGTAGAGAGTCAGTCGGTGGACCTTGGTCAATATGTGAATCCCGGCAAGGCGCTGGGTACGGTATTCGGTACTGATACGGCGGAGGTCCGGCTGGCGCTCACCATGAATCAACTCTCCGCCCTCGGGGTGCCCATTGGTTTTGCCGGGGGAGAGATGGGCGGCCTGCCCACCACTCTTTCTGCCATGATGGGCGGAACACTGCACCAGTGGCTGGGCGTGCTGACTGGCCTGGATGCCTCAATCGACCCTACTACTCGAACGGTTTATGGCACGGTGAAAATTGATAACCCTTACCAACAAACCCACTCAGTGACCGGTATGCCGCTTGCGGTGGGTCTATACGTCGATGCTGAAATTCAGGGCCGGCCAATCGTCGATGCGATTCAGATCGCGGCGGAGGGATTACGTGCCGGTGACGAGATTTATGTCGTCGACGGTGAGGGTCTGCTGGATGTGCGGCAGGTTGCCGTGATTCACCGCAGTCGTGACAGTGTGCTGTTATCCGGGGGCGCCGAGGCAGGCGAGCAGGTGATTATCTCTGCTATCAGAAACCCGGTGCGCGGCATGCGGCTGGAGGCCATGGACAGCGGTACCATTGCTGACAGTGTGGGTACCGAGACCGCCACCGAAGACAACGAAGCCTGACCGTTAAGACATGGAAGGTCTGATCCAATGGTGGGTGCGCAATCCGGTTGCCGCTAACCTCTTGATGTTGATTATTGTCACGGCCGGTTGGCTGGGACTGCGCGATATCGAGAAAGAAGTGATCCCGTCGGTGCAACCCGACATTATTCAAGTCGAGATCATGTGGCCCGGTGCTTCGCCCAAAGAGGTAGAGCTTCTGGTCGTTCAGCGCGTGGAAGAGGCGCTAAAGAACGTCTCCAACGTGTACCGCGTGACCTCGGAGTCCCGAGAGAGCTATGGCTCTTTGACCGTGGAAACCTTTCCGAGCGTTGATCTCAACGCCTTTTTGAATGACATCAAGAATGCCGTCGACTCGATAACCGCCTTTCCGCGGGATATCGAGAATCCGCGGGTACGCAGGCTCGAGTGGCGGCAGGAGATGATTCGCATTGCGTTAGCGGGTGATATTGGTGAGAAGGCGCTCACCCGGCTGGGTAATTCACTTCGCAACGAGTTGGCGGGCTTGCCCTACATTTCTCAGGTCGAGGTATTTGGTTCGCGTCGCGAAGAGGTGACCATTGAGCTCTCGGAGCGAGCCCTGCGAACCTACGGGCTCAGTTTTGCCGATGTCGCCACGGCGATTCGTCGCGACTCCATGAACGTCTCGGTGGGAGAAGTACGCACTCAGACGGGTGATGTGCAACTGCGTGCCGAGAATCTCGCCGATACCCAGACTGATTTTGAGCAAATCGTGATTCGCCAGACCGCGGCTGGGGGTCAAGTCCGGGTGATGGATGTAGCCACCGTCATCGATGGCTTCGAGCAGAACGAGATTCTGGCCACTGCGAACGGTAAACCCGCTGTGTTGTTACAGGTGAAAACGACCGATGACATGCAGGTGGTGAAAGCCAGTGACGCGGTAACCGGATGGATAGAAAGAACTCAGCCGACGCTGCCCGTCGGAGTAGAGCTGACACTTTGGTCCGACATGGCGGATGTTTATGAAAATCGGATGGAACTGATAGCGGAATCATCGATTCTCGGCTTGATACTCGTTTTCCTCATCCTGATTTTCACGCTGGAGCCCAAGGTGGCGCTATGGGTGACGGTGGGTATCGGCGTTAGTTTCCTCGGTGCCTTTGCTCTGCTGCCCGCTAATGATGTGTCTTTGAATCTGCTATCGACCTTCGCCTTTCTGCTGGTTTTGGGGATCGTGGTCGACGACGCGATCGTGGTGGGAGAAAGTGTCCATCATCACGTGCATCAGCGTGGCTTGGCGGGCGAAGACGCTGCCGTCGCGGGCGCTTTTGCCGTCAGCCGGCCAGTGATTTTTGCGGTGTTGACGACCATTGTGGCGTTTGCGCCCTGGCTGTTTGTTTCGGGTGTCACTGCGCAATTCACGCGGCAGCTGTCGGTGGTGATTTCGCTGGCGCTGATGTTCTCGTTGATAGAGGCTTTTCTCATCTTGCCTAGCCATCTTCGCAACCAGAAGGTCACGGCAGCCAAGACAAAATGGATGGCGCGGCAGCAGCGCGTTGCGAACAGTATTGTCCGATTTGCCGAGCAGATCTATCGGCCGTTTTTAGAGCGATGTCTGGCGCGGCGCTACACGACGACTATGGTGTTCTTCTCGCTCTTTTTGGTGTCGCTGGGTTTGTTTACGAGTGGTTGGGTGAAGTTCTTCTTTTCGCCGCAGGTCGAAAACGAGCAGGTGTACATCAATGTGCGTTTGCCCCCGGGCACGCCCTACAGCCGCTCTATGGAAGTGCTGGGGCAACTGCAGAAAGCCGAAAAGCAACTGGCTGAAGAGGTCAACGCCAAGGCAAAATCAGGTCGCGGCTCCGGCGAGTTGATTGAGGGTTGGTACACCCGTGCAAGGCGGGGCGATGTGATTGCCATTGTGCAGTTGGCGCCGCCCGATCAGCGGGCCCTTAGCGCGAGAGAGACCGCCGAGCGGTTCTCTGATTTGGTGGGCGATATCCCGGATGCCGATGAGGTGACAGTCAACTACACCCTGGGCGACAGTGAGGCCAGCATTACGTTCCTGCTGCAACACGAGGACCTCGATACTCTCAACGCGGCAAGCCGCACCTTGCAACAGCATCTGGCGGGCTACGACAAGGCCTATTTTGTCCGCGACGACCAATGGGGCGAGTTGCCCGAGTTGCGCTTACACTTGCTCCCGGGTGCCGAGCGTCTGGGCATCACGTTGGGAGACGTATCCACCCAAGTGCGTCAGGCGTTTTACGGCGAGGAGGTGCAGCGCCTTCCCCGGGAGGACGGCGACGTCAGGGTGATGGTGCGGTATCCCGAAAATGCGAGAGGCTCGCTGGCATCCTTTGAAGATATGCGGATTCGTACCCCTGACGGACGACTGGTGCCTCTACTCGCGGTGGCAGATGTTGAAGTGGGACAGGCCACGCGGCGCATTACGCGGCGCAATGGTGAGCGCGTGGTAACGGTACGCGCGACCGTTGATCCTGAATCGTTAGGTGAGATCAATCGCGCGGTCAAAGACGGCTACGTACCCGAGCTGCTGGCGATGTATCCGGGGTTGCAGATCCTGAAAGGGGGGTCGCAGGAGGCGGAAGCCGAGTTCTTCAGTGAAATTGCGGCGCTCTACACGATTGCGCTGTTTGTCATTTATGCGCTCATTGCGGTGGCTTTCAGGTCTTACAGCTTGCCGATTTTGATTATGACGGCGATGCCCTTCGGATTTATGGGTGCGGTTTTTGGCCACCTGATTTTTAACCTACCCATGGCCATGTTCTCTTATTTCGGTATCGGTGCCGCGGCGGGTGTGGTCGTCAATGACAATCTCGTACTGATCGATTACGTGCGGCGACTCGAGCGGGAGGGCATGTCGCCGCCCAAGGCACTTGTGACCTCCGCGGTCAGTCGATTCAGGCCCATTTTTCTGACCACCGTGACCACCTTTGTCGGTTTGATTCCGATCATGGCTGAACAATCGACTAGCGCCCAATTCCTCAAGCCAGCCGTGCTCTCACTGGCCTTCGGGGTGTTCTTCGCGCTATTTGTGAGCCTGTTATTGGTGCCGGCCATGTATCTGATTGGCTACGACTGGCGGCAGATGCGCCTGGCACGCAAAAATCGTAAGTCGGGTGATACCGATGCGATCGAGGCAGTGCCTGCCTCGATCTGATTTAACGCACGCCGTGCATCATGCGCTTCAGCACCGGTGACAGTACGAGTAACACCGCACCGCCTGCCAAACCGATCGTGAGCAACTGACTGAACAATTCGGTGTAGCCCGATAGTGCATCAGCGAGGTTGAGGCTTGACTCGTTGGCCGGGCGGGCAGCGATAGTGGCGATTTGCGCGGCGACGTAGGAGGAGTAGGCCGACGCCAAAAACCAGGTGCCCATCATCACACCCACCACCGATGGGACCGCGAGTTTGGTGACCGCCGACAGGCCTACCGGGCTCAGGCAAAGCTCACCCGTTGTATGAAGCAGGTAAGCCACGATGAGCCACCAAGCCGAGACTACGCCTGCCTGATCAGGGAACTGCGCGCCGTAGACCAGTGCGCCAAAACCCAGACCCGCCTGAGCGATGCCGAGGGAAAACTTTACCGGCGTGCTGGGTTCCCAGCCTCGCCGCCCGAGGCGAATCCAGAGCATGGCAAACAGTGGTGCCAGAGAGAAAATGAAGAAGGAATTGGCGGCGCCGAATTGTGCGGCGGTGAGGGTTATGCCAAACAGCGTCTTGTCCGTGACCCGGTCTGCGTAGAGCGTCATGGAGCCGGCCCCCTGCTCGAACAGCGCCCAGAAAACCACCGTTGAAAGGGTCAGCAGAATCAGGACAAACATTCGCTCGCGTTCAACCTTTGTGCAGCGAAACAGGAGAAACCACGCCAACCCCGCCAACATCGTCAGTGACAAGACGTCCAGTATCGTTCCCACCGTGTCGACCAGTTGAACCAGCTGCCAGACCACGGCCACCATCAGGAAGCTGCCCGCATAAATGGCCCGCTCGATATTCATCCCCGGGATACCCAGGCCCTGTGTCAGCTGCTCCGGGTGTTTAGGCTCGCCGTGGCCCAAGAGGGTGCTTTGCCCCCACTGGAAAACGATGAGGCCCAGCAACATGCCAACACCCGCCGCGCCAAAGCCCCAGGACCAGCCATAGACCTCACCCAGCCAACCACAGAGCAGCGTTGCGCTGAAGGCGCCGATGTTGATGCCCATGTAGAAAATTGTGAAACCCGCGTCTCGCCGCGGGTCACCTTCTGGGTAGAGCTTGCCGACCACCGTCGAAATATTGGGTTTGAGAAATCCGACACCCACCACAATCAATGCCAGCGAGAGATAGAAGATTGACAGCGCCTGATCATCGCGGACG
>CAXEVD010000006.1:0-15925 GCA_963999395.1 uncultured Halieaceae bacterium | reverse complement strand
ATCGCCACTATTCAAATCGTCAATGTCAAACCATCAATGTCGATGAATCGATGGCTCGGCCCTTCAGTGGCTAAGCAACGCAATGAATTAATACATCACCGAGAACAGTTTGCGCTGATACTCCGCCGCCAACGGGTCGCCCTTGCCGATGGTCGCCAGCGTGTCCAGAAAGACCTTGCGGGCCTCTCCGTCGCTGAAGTCCTTGTCAGCGCGCAGCACGATCAGCAGATGCTCCAGCGCATCGCGGTATTGGGCCGCCTGGCTGAGCTGAATAGCCAGCTGTATGCGGGTCGCGTGGTCGTCGGGGTTGGCCGCCATGGCCGCCTCCAAGGCCTCCACTTCGGGAGATCGCGCCGCCTCGCGACCCAGCTGAATCTGGGCCAGCAACTGCTGGCAGCGTGCGTCCTGATCCGCCAAGCGAATGTCCTGCAAAACTGCTTCGGCATCATCCAGCCGGTTTGCGGTCACTAGTGCCCCAGCATAGGCGAGGGTCAGGTCCAGTTTCTTGCCGGATTCCTCCCAGGCACTCCGGTAAAGCGCCAACGCAGCGGGGATATCGCCCTCAGCCAGCAATTTTTCCGCCTCTATCAGCGCATCGGCCTGTGGCGAGGGCAGGTGCTTGTCGAGCATCTCGCGCACGGCGGACTCGGGCTGGGCGCCGGAGAAGCCATCAATGGGCTGCCCCTCTTTGATGACCATTACCGTCGGCAAAGAACGCACGCCCAATTGTTGCGCCAACATTTGCTGTTCATCCGCGTTGACCTTGGCCAGCAGAAAAGCGCCCTGATATTCATCGGCCAGCTTCTCGAGTATCGGCATCAGCTGTTTGCAGGGGCCGCACCAGTCAGCCCAGAAGTCGACGACTACCGGGCGCGTCATGGATTCGTCGATCAGTAACTGCTGGGCATTGCTCTCGTCGATCTCGACAATGTGCGCAGACGCATTCATGTGGTGGATTCCTGGTCAGCCAGCACGTCCTGCATGTCGTAACGGCCCGCCGGCTGACCGACCAGCCAACAGGCTGCCTGCACGGCACCGCGTGCAAAAGCCACTCTCGAGCTGGCGCGATGGGTGATCTCCAGCCGCTCGCCTTCACTCGCAAAAATGATGGTGTGGTCACCGACGATGTCACCGGCGCGGATCGTGCTGAACCCAATCGTTTCAGGATCCCGAGCACCGGTTCTGCCCTCGCGGCCATAAAGCGCGACCTGGGAAAGATCCCGCCCCAATGCCTTGGCCACGACCTCTCCGAGACTGAGCGCCGTACCCGACGGTGCGTCAATCTTGTGGCGGTGATGCGCTTCAACAATCTCGATATCGACGGTATCGCCCAACGCCTTGGCCGCCGCCTCGGCCAGTTTGAACGTGAGATTCACGCCCGGTGCAAAGTTTGACGCCTGACAGAAAGGCATACCGGCAGTTGCGGTGGCGAGTGCCTGCGCTTGCTCATCAGAGAAGCCGGTCGTACCGACCACCATCGGCAGCCAGCACTCTGCACAGATCGCTGCTTGCGCCAGCGTGGATTCAGGCACCGTAAAATCAATCAGCACATCGATCTGGTCCGCGACTGCCGCCAAATCCGCGCTGATGACGACGCCAGACGCTTCAACGCCCCGCAGTTCACCCATGTCGGCGCCCAGCAGGGTCGACTCCGGTCGCTCGATCGCCGCGCTGAGCCTGGCAGGCGTATCGCTCGCCGCGATCGCCTCCGCCAACATGCGACCCATGCGACCCGCCGCGCCTGTGATGCCAATGCGCACTGTCATCCAGTCATTCCGTCAAAGAAGTTTTTAACCCCCTCAAACCAGCTACTCTGGCGCGGGGACTGCTGCTCGCCGCCCTCTTGCAGGGCGCCGCGAAACTCCTCGAGGAGATTACGCTGTTCCTTGGTGAGATTCACCGGCGTCTCCACCACGGCGCGACACAAGAGATCCCCAACGGGTCCTCCTCGCACCGGCTTCACGCCCTTACCCCGCAGTCGAAACATCTTGCCCGTCTGGGTCTCTGAAGGAATTTTCAATTTGACGCGCCCGTCAAGCGTGGGCACCTCCAACTCGCCGCCCAGCGCGGCGTCGGCAAAACTGATGGGCACCTCGCAATAGAGATGTCGCCCATCGCGTTCAAAGAGCGGATGCTGGCGAACCGCGATCTGCACAAAGAGGTCTCCCGGTGGTCCACCCGCAGGGCCGGCCTCGCCCTCGCCACTGAGACGGATACGATCACCGGTGTCGACGCCTGGCGGCACTTTGACCGACAGGGTTTTAGTTTTTTCTACCAGCCCCTGGCCGCGACACTCGATGCAAGGGTCAGAGATGGTCTGACCGCGACCACGACACTTGGGACAGGTTTGCTGTACCTGAAAAAAGCCCTGCTGCGTCCGGACCTGACCGCTGCCGCCGCAACTGCCACACGTGACCGGGCTGCTACCCGGCTTGGCACCGCTGCCGTCGCAGGGCTCACAATGCTGCAAAGAGGGCACCCGAACCTCAGCGGTAGAGCCACGGACGGCCTCCTCCAATGAGACTTCGAGGGTGTAGCGCAGATCCGAGCCGCGCTGAGGTCCCTGTCGGCGCCCGCCGCCACCGCCAAAAATGTCGCCGAACACATCGCCGAAAATATCCGAGAAGCTACCGCCCTGGAATCCGCCACCCCCCATGGAGGGGTCGACACCAGCATGACCGAACTGGTCATAGGCGCCGCGCTTCTCGCCATCGGACAAGATCTCGTAGGCCTCGGTCGCCTCCTTGAACTTGGCATCGGCGTCCGCATCATCCGGATTGCGGTCCGGGTGATACTTCATGGCTATACGGCGATAGGCCTTCTTAATGTCCGGCTCGGAGGCGGAGCGGTCCACCCCTAGCACGTCGTAATAGTCGCGTTTAGACATAATTTCGGCGCGGGCTCTCTCGAGCACCTCGCTCCCTCTCTAAAAACGGACGCGGGTGACATGGTGATAGCCATGACCCGCGCCAGGTTCGCATCCCATCAGGGAGGCTTTTCAGAGCATCGCCTGTGCGCGCTCTGTTTTACTTGATCGGCGTTATGCGCGCTTGTCTTCTTTGACTTCCTCAAACTCGGCGTCAACAACATCGCCCTGATCCGCCTCTTCCGGCTGCGCTTCCGCACCTTCGGCTCCGGCAGCCGCACCTTCAGCCTGCTGCGCCGCGTACATCTTCTGCGCAACGCCTCCCGTCGCGTCGGTCAGCTTGGTCGTGGCGACCTCCATCGCAGCGGCATCATCGCCCTGGATCGCTCCCTCTAACTCGGTGATGGCGGCTTCGATCGCAGCGCGCTCGTCATCCGTAGCGTGCTCGCCCGCTTCTTCAAGGGTCTTGCGCGCGGCGTGCACCATACCATCAGCGGTGTTGCGCGCGGCCACGAGTTCTTCGAACTTCTTGTCCGCCTCGGCATTGGCCTCGGCATCCTGCACCATTTGTTCGATCTCATCATCAGACAGACCGCCCGACGCAGTGATACGAATCGACTGCTCTTTGCCGGTGGCTTTGTCCTTGGCCGACACATTCAGAATGCCGTTGGCATCGAGGTCAAAGGTCACCTCAATCTGCGGCATACCGCGCGGCGCGGGCGGAATATCCGCGAGGTCAAAACGACCCAGCGACTTATTCTGCGTCGCCTGCTTGCGCTCACCCTGTACCACATGGATGGTCACCGCGGTCTGGTTGTCCTCAGCGGTTGAGAACACCTGCGACTTCTTGGTCGGAATTGTGGTGTTCTTCTCAATGAGCGGTGTCGCAACACCTCCCATGGTCTCGATACCCAGTGTCAGCGGCGTGACGTCGAGGAGCAGTACGTCCTTCACTTCACCTGCGAGTACCGCGCCCTGAATCGAGGCGCCCATTGCTACGGCCTCGTCGGGGTTCACATCCTTGCGCGCTTCCTTGCCGAAGAAATCGGCCACCGCCTGCTGCACCATCGGCATGCGGGTCTGCCCGCCAACCAGAATCACGTCCTGCACCTCAGACGGTGACAGGCCGGCGTCATCCAGCGCGATCTTCACAGGCTCCAGCGAGCGCTTGACCAGATCCTCCACCAGCGACTCCAACTTGGAGCGACTCAGCTTGACCACCAGATGCTTGGGCCCTGTGGCGTCCGCCGTGATGTAAGGCAGATTCACTTCGGTCTGCTGCGAGCTCGACAGCTCGATCTTGGCTTTCTCTGCAGCTTCCTTCAGGCGCTGCAGAGCCAGCGGATCGTTGTGCAGATCGATGCTGTTCTCTTTCTTAAACTCATCCGCGAGGAACTCGATCAGTCGCAGGTCAAAATCCTCACCACCGAGAAACGTATCGCCGTTGGTGGCCAATACTTCAAACTGGTGTTCGCCGTCGACTTCTGCAATTTCGATAATCGAGATATCAAAGGTGCCGCCACCGAGGTCATACACCGCCACCGTGCGGTCGCCCTGAGCCTTGTCCATGCCGTAAGCCAGCGCTGCGGCGGTGGGCTCGTTGATGATGCGCTTGACCTCAAGGCCCGCAATGCGGCCTGCGTCCTTGGTCGCCTGCCGTTGGGAGTCATTAAAGTACGCAGGAACCGTGATCACCGCCTCGGTCACCGCTTCGCCAAGGTACTCCTCGGCGGTCTTCTTCATCTTGCGCAGGACCTCTGCCGACACCTGCGGTGGCGCCATCTTGTCGTCGTTCACCTGCACCCAGGCGTCGCCGCTGTCAGCCTTAACAATCTGGTAGGGCACCATCTTGATGTCCTTTTGCACCACGTCATCTTCAAAGCGACGGCCAATCAACCGCTTCACAGCGAACAGCGTGTTCGTTGGATTGGTGACCGCCTGCCGCTTGGCAGACTGACCCACCAGAATTTCATTGTCGTCGGTGTAGGCGACGATAGACGGTGTCGTGCGGCCACCCTCAGCATTTTCAATGACGCGAGGCTTGCCGCCTTCCAAAACGGATACACAACTGTTGGTGGTACCGAGGTCGATGCCAATGATCTTACCCATGTCTGTTTCTCCTATCTGCCGGCGACGCCGCGCCGGCATGCTTCCTTGTTTCTTGATATGGGGGCGGCTGAACTGAATTCAAGTGCCACCGCACTCATCACGCGTTAGTTCATTCCCCGCTGGGGGCCTTGGACACCATCACCATCGCCGGGCGCAATAGCCGGCCGTTCAGTAGGTAGCCTTTTTGCATCACCGCGACGACTGAGTTCGGTTCGACGTCGGGCTGCTCCACCATGCTCATCGCCTGGGCGGTCTCCGGATCAAACGGCTCACCTTGAGGGTCGACGGCTTCAACGCCGTACTTGGCCAGCACGTCCATGAATCCCTTGCGCGTCAATTCCACGCCCTCAGCCAATGCCGCACTGCCCTGTTCATCACCACTGGATTCCAGCGCGCGCTCGAGGTTGTCGACCACACTGAGCAGATCACCGCAGAAGCGCTCCAGAGCGAATTTGCGCGCCTTCTCGACTTCCTGCTCGGCGCGCCGCTGCACGTTCATCGCATCAGCCTGGGCCCTGAGTGCGGCGTCCTTGGCAGCTTCAAGCTCCGCCTCAAGATCGACTGGTGCGTCATCCGAATCAGCAGCGTCAGCATCGTTGTCTGGGTCGGTTGCGGCGGTGTCTTCTGCCAGCGCCTCATCAGCCTGCTCGACGTCAACAGCGTCTCCCTCAGCCGTGGTCTGCTCCTCAGGTTTCTCTTCCGCCATGGGCGATCTCCAGTCTTTCTATTTATGGGTTTGTTCTGTTATGGGATTTATGGGCTTGTTCTGTTTCGAGCTTGCTATCCGAGACGCTTGCAACACGAGTCAATTAGGCTGCAAAACCCCGCCATCACGTGGGATGTGGGGTGCCAAAGCCAGTTTTCAAGGGGTCAAAGGGGGTTTTGTAGCGATCTTTATGAAGCCAGCCTGCGACTGGCGCGCCAGCAATCGCCGACACCTGACCACTCGAGCTTGGGTCATCAACCTGGATCGCACCGATATGCCATTCCGGGTGCTGGTTTTAGCAGCCTGCCCGATGCCGGTGCTGGCAGCTTCCCGCGATCAAATGCAGGTCGACGTATGGAGAGCACGCATTTGCTCCGTCAAGCCGTCGATGCGGATTTTGGCAACTATTATAAAGTGGCGAGCCGGCGTGTGATGTGTGACTGTGGCTCGCGTGGCTGCAGCGAGCGTGGCGATAGCTAGCGTGAGAGGGCTGCGCTCAGCATCCGGGCGGTGACATCGACAACCGGGATCACCCGTTCGTAGGCCATCCGGGTGGGTCCGATCACGCCAAGCACCCCTAAAGACTGGGAGCCCTGTGCATACGGCGCCGTAATAACGCTGAAGTCGCCAAAAACGTCAAACCCGGCTTCTTCGCCGATAAAGATCTTGATCCCGTCCGCGCGAGAGCAGCGCTCCATCAGCTCGAGCAGATCGCGCTTGCGCTCGAAGGCATCAAACAGTTCCCGCAGCTTTTGCATGTCCTCGGGTGACGCCTGATTAAGCAGACTCGCCTCACCCGCAACCACGACATTTTCAGACTGCTGCTCGGTCTCGATGGCCGCATTCGCAAGCTCCAGCGCCGCCTCGAGGTAGTGATCGATGCGGGCACGGGCCTCCGACATCTCCCGGACAATGTGTTCCTTGACCGCTGAAAGGTCGTTACCCGCGTAGCGTTGGTTAATCAGCTCAGCCGCCGCCTTGAGCTGCTCTTCGTCCATGGGACGCTGCATCTGAATGATGCGGTTCTGTACTTCGCGCTCATTGATGACCAGGATCACGAGCACACGGTCACCCGACAACGGCAGAAATTCGATTTGTCGGAGTTGACTCGCCGCGGGCTTGGGCACCGTCACGATGCCGGTTTGATACGTGATCTGGGCCAGCAGATTTGA
Source organism: uncultured Halieaceae bacterium (assembly GCA_963999395.1). Lineage (GTDB taxonomy): Bacteria > Pseudomonadota > Gammaproteobacteria > Pseudomonadales > Halieaceae > Luminiphilus. The sequence goes on along the minus strand of CAXEVD010000006.1, from coordinate 9,072 downwards.
GGCCATCTGCACCAACTCACCGGAACTGCGGTTGGGGTCAAGCCCGGCATTGAGCGCCGTGACGGCGCCCTCCTCCACGGGTCCCACCTGCAGCAGGCTGTCGACAAAAAATCGATAGCCCTGTGCGGTTGGCACTCTTCCAGCGGAGGTATGTGGTGAAGCCAGAAACCCCCGGTCCTCCAGTTCGGACATGATGTTACGAACGGTTGCGGAACTGACCGAGAGGCCGCTCTCGCCCTGCAGATTTTTGGAAGCCACTGGCTGACCCTCGCGAATGTGCATCTCCACGAGCGTTTTCAAAAGCGATGATGCGCGGGGCGAGAGGGCTTCCAATGGCAAGGTCTCTGGCAACAGATGAGATCTGTTTTAGCACAGGCCTAGGTAGCAAAAAAGGACCGGGTGACCCATGAAACTCGCATTACCTTTGCCAGGTCCGCGCTTGGTGGTCCTCGCCCGCCTCTATCGCCTCTCTCGCCATATCGGATGTTCACTCATGACACGGTCTGCGCTATAACTGACACAAAGTACATCGACGCCCTTCATGCTCATTAATCTCTCGATACAAGATTACGCCGTCGTCGACCAACTCGAGGTCGACCTCGAGGCGGGTATGACGTGCATCACTGGTGAGACGGGCGCGGGCAAGTCGATCATGCTCGATGCCCTGGGGCTCTGCATCGGCGACCGCGCTGACTCAAGGGCCATCCGCCCAGGCGCCCCGCGCACAGATATCGCAGCCTGCTTTGATGTGAGTCAGAACACCCGCGCTCAAGTGTGGCTTTCCGAACGTGACCTGGAGGCTGCGGGAGACTGCATCCTGCGGCGCACCATCACTGCCGAGGGGCGTTCTCGCGCCTACATCAATGGCTCGCCTGCCACGCTCTCGGACTGCGCTGATCTAGGGCAGCTGCTCGTGGATATCCACTCACAGCATGCGCATCAGTCGCTGTTGAGAAGGCCGGTCCAGCGTAGCCTGCTTGATACCTACGCTGGCGCCGAAACGCTGATCGTTGAGGTAAGCGAGACCGCGCAACGCTGGCGGGTGTTGCAAGAGGAGTATTCTCGGCTCGCAGGTCAGACCGAGGAATCAGATGCCCGCAGGGCCCTGCTCACCTATCAGATCGAGGAGCTGGAAACCCTGAACCCGCAGCCGGGTGAGCTGGAGGCGCTTGAGGCGCAGCACAAACTGTTAGCGAACGCCGCCTACATTATCGACAGCGCCAATGATATTGCGGCGGGGTGCGAGGCGCAGCGCGATCAGCTCGCGCGACTGGTACAGCTGGCGAATGACGATCGCATGACCGGGTCGGCAACCGACAATCTCCGCGAACTGCTGCAATCAGCGCTGATTCAACTCGACGAGGCGCAGGCCGAGACAGCGCGCTTTGCTGCGTCGGTAGAACTCGACCCCGAAGGCCTGAGAGCAGCTGAGGAGCGACTGAGCGCCCTCCACGATCTGGCGCGCAAGCATCGCGTCCAGCCCGACGCCCTCCATGAGCTGCTCGCAACCTTGCAGGCGGAGCTCGAGTCGCTGGTGGGCGGGACTGAGCAGTTAGCGTCGCTCGAGGAGGCGCTAGGTGACACGGCGCTGGCCTGGCGTACCCATGCCAAAGCGCTGTCGGAGCGGCGTCGGGAGGCCGCCGTGCTCTTGGCGCAGCGCGTCATGGCGACGCTCACTGACCTGGCCATGACCAAATGCGTCTTCGAAATCGCGCTGATTCCTTTTAAAGATGACAACCCGGATCCGAGAGGCGCCGAGGACATCGAGTTTTTGATCGCCACCAATCCGGGCGCCACCCCGGGGCCGCTCAACAAAGTTGCCTCTGGGGGCGAGCTTTCTCGAATCAGTCTGGCGCTACAGGTCGTGGCCGCTGACACGGCCACCTCACCCACCATGGTGTTCGACGAAGTCGACGTCGGCATCGGGGGCGGTGTTGCCGAAGTGGTTGGCGACCTGCTGCGCACACTGGGAAAACGTAGTCAGGTACTGGTGGTCACGCATCAGCCCCAGGTTGCTGCGAAAGGTCATCAGCACCTGCTGGTGACCAAAACCGGTGAGGATGCCGTGCACTCCGAACTTACTCTGCTGGATGGCGGGTCTCGTATTGAGGAGGTGGGGCGTATGCTCGGCGGCGCAAAACTGACCGACAGCACGCTGGCGCACGCCCGCGAGATGTTGGAGAGCAGTTAGCCCCTGTCTTTCTTGCGGACGCGCAGCACCAGAGTGTGATCGATAATCTCGTAGCCGTGCTGCTCCGCAATCAGGTGCTGGCGTCGCTCGATCTCTTCGTCGATAAACTCAATGACCTCGTTGGTATCAACATCCACCATATGGTCGTGGTGGTCATCCGGCGCCATCTCAAACACCGAATAACCCGCCTCAAAATTGTGGCGAATGATCAGTTCTGCGGTTTCGAACTGGGTCAGCACGCGGTAGACCGTTGCCAGCCCGATGTCTTCACCGGTATCGCGAAGACGCTGGTAAAGATCCTCCGCGCTCAGGTGGTCTCCCTGCTCAGAGGCGTCACTCAACATGGCCAGGATCTTCAGCCTTGGTGCGGTGACTTTAAGACCCGCTTTTTTAAGCTCTCTATTTTGTGAGGCCATGTTTGAAAGGTTCTCGGAAGGCGCGGTTTGACGTTATCATGCCAGCCCGGAGTGCTCCTTGGAAGAAAATGTGTCGCAAGTGATTAAACTCATCCTGCCCCTAACGGTCGGCTGTTTGCTGGCCGGTCTGGTCGGTTGCGGCAGTAATTTCGGCTTTCCCGGCGTCTACCGCATCAATGTCGAACAGGGCAATGTGGTGACCGAGGAGATGGTGGAGCAGCTTCGTCCGGGGCTCAATCGTCGGCAGGTGCGCTACATCATGGGTACACCGCTGATCGAAGACTCATTCCTTGAGGACCGCTGGGACTACCGCTATCTGCTGCGCAACGGCAATGAACTGCTGTCTGAAACGCAGCTGACACTCTGGTTTGAGGGGGAAGAATTAGTGCGCGCTGAGGGGCCCGACGCCCCCAACTGGGATAAACCTCAATCTGAAGAGCCGGCGTCCGAGGCGTCAGAAGCGTCCTGATCACCCTCAGCTCGGGCCGCTTTGGCCTTGGCCGCACGCGCCTTGCGCACCTCTTTGGGATCGACCAGTAGCGGTCTGTAGATCTCCACGCGCTCCCCCGCAGCCAGCACGCGATCCGCGGTTGTCACTTTGCCCCACACCCCGATCTTGAGGTCAGGGCCGACCACCAGCTCGTCGAATACTTCGCCGAGCTTACTGAGCGTCACGGCCTCAAGCGCAGTAGTGCCCTGCGGCACGTCGAGCTTCACGATCCGCTGTTTCTCGGGCAGCGCGTAGGCGACCTCGACCGAAATGCTCTCCCTCATATTGCCGCTCCCAGCTCTTGGTTCGCGCGCCGCACCACGGCGTCGACAAGATCGAGGGCCGCCTTGTCGAATAATTTACCCGCCGCCACATTCGCGAGCCCACTGCTCAATTCAAAGTGAAGTCGCAGAGAGGTCTTGCAGGCCGCCTCACCGAGCGCGCGAAACATCCACTGCCCGGAAAACGAATCAAACGGCCCGTCTACCAGCGTCAACTCAATTTTTTCCGGACGCGTCATCGTGTTGCAGGTGGTGAAGCCATGGCTGATGCCGGCCCGGGACAAGCGGAGCGTGGCGGTCACGGTCTCCTCGCCGCGTTCGTGAATTTCCGCTCCCACGCACCCCTCCAGAAACTCCGGATATCGCTCGATATCAGCCACCAGATCAAACACCTGCTCCGCCGCGTGTGGCAGCAGTGCGCTTCGCTCTATCACCGTCATATCGTGAGTTTACCCAACAACGCTGGACAACGCTGATCCCCTAGGTGACGGCTTGCAAGAGCCAGACCAGGCTCGCCGGCGGCGCCAGCCAACGGAGGACAAACCACCACAAGCGGAACAACCAGGTGGGCTCGCGATACAACTCGCCCCGCAAGACGGGTCGCGGCATTAACCACCCCGCAAACCCGGCGGTCAGCAACACACTGCAGGGCAGCAGCCACTGCATTGACCAGCTGCCCACGCGCAGCAAGGGTAGCGTGCCGCCAAAGAGCAGTGCCGCGATGATGAGCGCCACCAAAGTCGCCCCCAACACAGCGCCACTAACCCGACCCAGCTGCCACTCATTGGCCAGAAGCAGAACCGTCGGCTCCAGCAGCACCGCCGCCGCGCCCCAGGCGAGCAGCGCGGTCGCGGCAAAAAACAAGGCGCCGTAGGTTTCCCCCAACGGCAGGTTGGCAAAGGCATAGGGCAGACCGATAAAGAGCCCCGCCAACCCCTCGACCGGGGATACATTCGACTCGAACAACAGCGCCGAGACGATCACGGCGGTCAGCACCATAAAACTCGTATCGATCACCGCAACCGCCAGCACCGAGCGGCCCCAAGGGAGCCCGGTCGGCGACTGGGCGCCCAAAGCCATGCCGATGCCCAAGCCGGCACCCAGGGTGACACCTGCGGCGCCCAGCGCCTGCCAAAAAGCACTCATCTGCCAATCATCCGTCTGATACGAGAACAGAAAATCCTGGACAGGTCGCAGATCGGCATAGACAAAAGTGAAATCCAATACGCCCAAAAGCGTAATCGCCACCGCCGGCAGACACACCCAGGCCAAAAACCCCATACCAAAACGGATGCCCAGCGCCGAGATGCTGCCCGCCGCCGCGAGCAGCGTGAGAGATTGCATGAACTGTGCAGGGCGATCATCGACAAAAGCCAAAAAATCGGCCGCAACGTCGATCGCGCTGGCGGAAGCCAGCTGCCCGGAGTAAAGCGCCATGACGCAATGAAGGCACCAAACCGCAGTCAGAGTCGCCATGGCAGCGAAGACCAGGCCCAACAACGCTTGCGCCACACCCAAATGGCGCCAGCGGGAATCCAGATTGCCGACACTGGCAGCCCAATGTAGCGCTAACCCGGGGGAGCCCCGTCCCAAACTACCAATGGCAACCTCGGCAATCAGCACCGGCACGCTCAGCACACAGAGGGCGATGAGATAGCTGACAAAAAACGCGCCGCCCCCGTGTTCCCCCATGAGGTAGGGGAAACGCTGAAAATTACCCAGGCCCGCCGCTACCAAGGACAGCGTCAGCACCAGCGTGCTTCTCGCCCGCCAGGGTTGTGGAATGTTGTCATCCAGCACGCCGTTGTGACCCCACAAGACTTCGCCGCGGGCCGGGTCGGAAGAATACCGACGCGGTGCACGACAGGCGCCCGTATAATGGGATCATGGCGAAATCCAAACGCAACAAGACGTCTGACAATACCATCGCCCAGAATAAAAGAGCACGCTTCGACTACCACCTGCTGGAATCATTTGAAGCAGGCGTGTCGCTGGCGGGATGGGAAGTCAAAGCACTTAGGGCTGGCAAGGCAGAGCTCACGGATTCCTATGTGCTGATGAAAGATGGCGAGGCGTTTTTGTTGGGCGCCAACATTGCCCCGCTGGAGACGGTATCGACCCATTTTGTGACCGACCCGACCCGCACCCGGAAGTTACTACTGCACAAAAAAGAACTGGCGAAGATTAATGCCGGGGTCACGCAAAAAGGCCAGACCTGTGTCTGCACAGCGCTCTACTGGAAAGGACATTTGGTCAAGGCCCGCATCGAACTCGCTCAGGGTAAAAAGCAACACGACAAACGCGAGAGCCAAAAAGATCGCGACTGGCAAAGACAGAAAGCGCGCATTGTGCGCGATAACGTCAAGCAGTAGTCAGCCCCAGATCACCGCTTTGGCCGAGATCGACAGGCCAATCAGAATGCAGAGCCCCACGACAAAAGGTCGGTAGGCCGCCCCGGCATAACGGGCGAAAGCCCAATTGCCCGCCTGATTGCCCAACCACATGACTGGCAGGGCAACCCATAACAACTGAAAAGGTCGTGGTGAAATCAACCCCGCCGCACCGAACATGACCAGCGACACGACGCTCGAACACCAGAAGAACATCATCAGAAACGCCCTCGACTTCACCGGCTCGGAGAGGGTCGCCACGACATAGAGGATGACCGGCGGCCCGGGAATAGCGAATGCGCCGTTCATCAGACCCGAAGCCACACCAGTTGTCAGCGCTGCAGGGCTTGAGGCGGCGCGTTCACTGGGGACGAAGCGCGCCAGCACCACCGATGCAATCACGACCGAGACGCCGATCCAGAGCTGAAATTCGGCGACGGACAGCGACGCTAGAAACCAGACCCCGATCGCCGTACCGATGACACTCCCCGCGACCATGCGTCTAGCCGGCGCGATCGGGAACAAACCCCACCAGGAGCGATAAGACAGCAGACCCAACAGGAAGGCCAATACCGAGCTTAGGACCACAGCATCGGCTGGCGTGAGAAAAAAGGAGAAAGCCGGCACCACCAACATGGCAAACCCAAAACCGGTAAAAGCCCGGATCAACGCGGCCAGACCCACCGACACCGCGACCAGTAGCGCCTGGTCGACCAGGACAGCGAACAGCTGAGGGATATCCATCAGTCCTGCTCCAGCCGCACCGCGGCACCGCACTCAATAGCGCCACTCTGAATGACTTTGGCGCAGAGTCCGCCATACCCGAACATGGCGATAACGCCGCCGGGGCCCAACTCTGCCTCCATGCGCGCGCACGGGTGGCAGAGCTGCGCTGCCTCCAGCAGTGCCTCGCCGACCCAGAACCGCTGCCTGCGCAACGCATTGAGGTTCAAGCCCGCCACCACAAGGTTGCGTCGCAAACGAGCGGGGTCGAGACCCGCTTCGCATAGGTGCGCGGCGATTTGGTTGATGAACTCCTGCGAAATCAGCGTCACCTGGCGCCCTGAACCCGGGGTCTTGGACATGCGGTGATCTCCCTCAAGGCCGAGATCAACGACCGCCTGCACCCGTGTCAGAGATTGCAGCGGTTCTCGCCTGCGAGGGCGCACACCGATCCACTGCACCGTCCCGGTACCCAGTGTGCCCAGATACTTATCGAGCGGGCTTTTACGTTGTGACATCGCGTATTCCTTGAGCGCGCTGAATACGGGCGCAAGCGAGAGCATAGCGATGAGCCCTCGGGCCGTCACATGAAATCTGCTTTTAGCGCCTCTAAACCGCCAGACTGGCGGCGTTTCACCGCCCGTCCGTGCCATATACAGCAATGATTTCGTCACCGCACACCACCGGCGTTTTCGACAGCCAGAAACAAGTGATCCGGATGGTAATAGTTGGCGTAACCGCTATGTCAGTGTCTATAGGCCGCTTGCGTTTCGCGAAGAAGGCCACTCTGGGGATGACTCTGTCGCTTCGGGCATGCCGTATCGCCGGAAACACATTGGGGTGCGCGTCTGCAAGCGACCGGGTCTTTCCGGGGCTTGTCAGCCGCCGCCTTTCGAGAGAGAGGAGGCGTTGTGACACATCACGACGGACACTGGGGCATTCTGGGCTCCCAGCAAGACGAAGATCAGGCGCGTGCACAAGCGGTAAGCGATCCTGCCGCTTATCATGCAGCGATTGCTGCAAAAGAACTGCACTGGTATGACGCCAGCGGCGAGCAGTGGGTGTCGCAACCCAGTGCCGACGCCTGGCAGGGCTGGCATGCAGTATCCGGCGCGGACGGTTCCGCTGACGCGGGGTGGACCCCCTGGTCTTCGGCCCTCGACGCAAGCGGGGCACCGTTTTATCGCTGGTTTGTTGACGGGCAGACCAACGCCTGCTTCAACCTGCTCGATCGTCACGTGCTGTCCGGGCGCAGCGAAGAGCAGGCGCTCGTTTTCGAGGGTGACCGATGGGATCCCTCTAAAAATGATGGACGCGGCGGCCCGGTTTTTGAACAGCGTCTCAGCTACCGGGAGTTGTTAATTGAAGTCGCACTGCGCGCGCGGGTACTAAAAAGTCTCGATCTGAGCGCCGGGGATCGCATTGCGCTCAACCTGCCCAATATCCTTGAACAGATTTTTTACATCCTGGCCGCGCAGCGGCTCGGGGTGATCTACACCCCCGTTTTCGGCGGGTTCTCCGCCAAAACCCTGTCTGACCGCATTCATGACGCCGGCGCGAAAGTGGTGATTACCGCTGATGGTGGTTATCGCAACGCCGAGGTCGTCTCTTACAAGAGCACCTACGCGGATCCTGCGTTAGACAACTATGTTCCGCGCCCCGCTGCGCTGCAGGCGCTGTCTGTAACGCTGAAGTCCCGCCTGCCCGACGACGTCGCTGATCGACTCGAAACACAGGTGACCGAAGCGGTTGCTGGCGAAATCACACTCGAGCGCGCCGATGTCATGCGCGAGCTGGGATTGGCGCTGGAGCGCGAGCGCGGTACCGCTCCCGAAATTATTGCGGAACTTCGCACCACCGTAGCGAGTGAGTTGGCGAGCGTCAGCCACGCTGTGACCAACGTGATTGTGGTGCGCTACACGGGCAATGACATTGTCGAACACGGCCGGGACCGCTGGTCGCATGACCTGGTCGCCGAAGCCGAAGCAGCGTTTTTGGCAGACGCCGGTGTGGCTGATCGTGCCTCACTGGATAGCCTCGACGACAACGCCTTCTGGAAAGCCGTTGGCGCAACCATTCCGGCGGTGCCGGTCGAGGCCAACTGGCCGCTGTTTATCATTTATACCTCTGGCTCCACCGGCAAACCCAAGGGCGTGGTGCACACCCATGGGGGCTGGCTGTCAGGCATCACCCACACCATGCGCACCGTGTTCAACGCCAATCAGGATGACTGTCTGTATGTGATCGGTGACCCGGGCTGGATTACCGGCCAGTCGTACCTGATCGCCGCACCCCTGGCATGCGGCATGTCCACCGTGATTGCCGAGGGCTCTCCCCTCTTCCCCCATGCGGGCCGCTTTGCCTCCATCATCGAGCGCAACCAGGTCACGCTGTTCAAGGCGGGTTCTACCTTTCTGAAAGCGGTCATGACCGACCCGGCGAGCACGCAGGAAATGTCTCGCTACGACATGTCGACGCTCAAAGTCGGCACCTTCTGCGCGGAACCGGTGTCACCGGCAGTACAGAAGTTTGCGATGGAGAACATCTGCTCGCACTACATCAACTCTTACTGGGCCACTGA
>CAXEVD010000005.1:0-16049 GCA_963999395.1 uncultured Halieaceae bacterium | reverse complement strand
GATGGCCCCTATAACCCGGGGGGCTTCCCGCTGCACATTGGCGAAGACGTGACCGTTGGGCATCGCGCGCTACTGCATGGCTGCACTGTCGGGAACCGTGTGCTGGTCGGCATGGGCGCCATCATTATGGACGCCGTGGTGGTAGAGGACGATGTGATGATAGCCGCCGGCGCGCTGGTGACACCGGGCAAAAGGCTACGTAGCGGTTATCTTTATGCGGGCAGCCCCGCCCGCGAGGTCCGCGCGCTGACGGAAAACGAGATCACATTCCTCCCATACAGCGCAGCGGGCTATACCTCCCTAAAGCAGCGTTATCTCGACGGCAACGCCTGATAGAAAGGTCTTACTGCTGTCGCAAATCGGCGATCACCAGTTGTGTATTGGGATACTCACCGAGCCACAAATAAAAACTCTCGGCTGCCTGCTCAACGAGCATCCCCAAGCCGTCTCTGGCATCACGTGCACCCTGCTCTACCGCCCAGCGCATGAACGGTGTCGGCCCCTTGCCATAGGCCATGTCATAGCAGCAGCACCCTTCGGCCAATACCGTCTCGCTGGGAAGGGCGGGCATGTCGTTAGAGAGTCCCGTGCTGGTGCCATTGATGATCACATCCCAAGGCGCCCCCGCCGCCTGCTCATAACCACCGCCCGATACGGGTATGGGCTGCGCCGCCCACTCTGCCACCAGCGCCTCCGCGCGCTCTGCGGTGCGATTCGCGATGACCAAGGCGGCGGGGCTGGCATCGAGTAATGACGGGATAACGCCCTTAACCGCGCCCCCGGCACCCAGCACCAAAATGCGCGCACCTTCCAAAATCCAGCCGGCGTTCGCCGTGACATCGATCAGCAAGCCTTTCCCATCGGTATTGTCTGCGTGGATCCCGCCCGCCTCATTTGCAGTCAGAAAATTGGCCGCACCCGTCAGCCGTGCCCTGTCCGATACCGTGTCAGCCATATCGAAGGCGCGAGTTTTAAAAGGTAAGGTGACGTTAAGGCCGTGACCCTCTGCGTTAAAGAAGGCTGATACCCAACCCTCAAAGTCATCCACTCCGACCCGCTCGGCGCGATAGTCGATCTGCCTTCTGCCCTGTCGCGCGAAAGCCGCATGAATGCGCGGCGAGAGACTGTGCTCAACCGGATTGCCCACCACGGCGAAGCGCCCTGAAATCAGTTGATCATCGGTCATCGCTTGAGCGCTTTTTTATCAAGAGCATCAGCATCAACAGGCCCGGCCACCATCAGCTGGCTGTCGCACCCGCGTCGACCCCCAACCAGTCGCGCGGCCGCAAAAAGTCTGTCATAAGCGCCGCCTCGGGCGTCCCCTCCTCAGGCGTGTGCCCATACTCCCAGCGCACGAGGGGCGGCAGCGACATCAATATGGCCTCTGTGCGGCCATTGGTTTGCAAGCCAAACAGGGTGCCACGGTCGTGGACGAGGTTGAACTCCACGTAGCGCCCCCGTCGGTACAGCTGCCATTGGCGCTGCGGTTCCGTCCAGGGCGTGTCCATGCGCCGCTCCAATATGGGCGCATAGGCCTTGAGAAACCCGTCTCCCACGCTGCGCATGAACGAGAACGTCTCGTCAAAACCCCACTCATTGAGGTCGTCATAAAAAAGCCCGCCCACGCCGCGCGGCTCCTGGCGGTGGGGTAGATAGAAATAGTCGTCACACCATTTCTTTAGGCGAGGGTAAACATCCTCACCAAAGGGGTCGCAAGCGGCTTTCGCCGTGGCGTGCCAATGGACGGCGTCTTCTTCATAACCATAGTAAGGGGTCAGGTCGAATCCACCACCCATCCACCAAACTGGCTCTTCGCCAGGTTTCTCAGCCATGAACATGCGTACATTGGCGTGGGACGTCGGCGCATGCGGGTTGCGAGGGTGGATGACCAGAGAAACCCCCATGGCCCGAAAACTGCGCCCTGCGAGTTCCGGACGGTGCTGGGTAGCTGATGCCGGCATGCCCGCGCCCACCACGTGAGAAAAGTTCACGCCGCCTTTTTCGATGACATCACCCTCGGCCAAAACCCGGCTGATGCCGCCGCCACCCTCAGGTCGATCCCACGACTCGGTGGCGAAAGTTGCGCTGCCATCGATGGCCTCGAGTCCCCCGCAGATCTGATCCTGAAGTGATGTCAGGTAGGCCTCTACTGCCTCCGCATCCATGGACTGCTCCTTATTTTCTCTTTACCCGCGGATGACCGATCCATCTGCTACCCGACGTATTGTTGATGGTTTGCCGGTCGGGTCAATAGCGCCCGGCATTGCCGGAAGTGTCATACCGAAATACCTCCGAAGCTCCCAGATGCTGTGCGGTGGCGGCAGCCCAGCGGGATTTGCGCTGGTCGAGACTAATGGCCCGCCAAATGCCGCACACAGCGTAGCCAAGGCAGGTGATGACGTCACCCGAATCGCCACCTCGTCGCTATCGCCCGTTATCCAGGATGGGAAAAACCCTTTGTGGGGCACCAGCCAGGTATTGGGCCCGGGCCAGGATGCCAGCATCGTCTCACGCTGCTCGGATGACAGGTCACTGAGCACATCAGCGAACACATCACTGCTCGCACCAACCACAATCAGGCCCTTGCTGACCTCGCGCTGCTTCATAGCCAAAAGGTCCAGCACCGCGCCTTCATCGAAGGGATCACAGCTCAGTCCCCACACGCCCTCTGCCGGACACGCCACCACCCCGCCCGCCCAGAGCGACTCCGCCAACTGGGGCGCTCGCCAGCGAGAGTGCAGCTCAGGTCCCAAATTCATCGCAATGCCAGCGCCGTGTATAAGACAGGCCCGCACCTTACCCCAGACGCCAGCGCCGCCGCACCATCGGCTACCACCAATACAGCAAGCGCACAGGTGACGATAAGTCGCCGGGCCACGGGTCGGCCCGACCCGTTCCAGTCGAGAAGGCCACCCATGCAGATCGCAATCCATTTGCTCACTTCCACAGCATTCATTCCATTGTGCACTGCCCGCCTCATCTGCCAACAGAGACTTGGCATCGCGGTATAATCTCAGTGTGTGGCGTTGATTCGGGCAGAGCAAGACCAAATCCGAACACTTTTCTACACTACACATCCGCATTGGCACTGGAAGCGCGGCACATGGCCCTACTCCCTATTCTTGAGTTTCCCGACCCGCGACTGCGCACGCGCGCAGTACCTGTTGTCGCGGTCGATGCAAGAATTCAACAGCTTGTCGATGACATGTTCGAGACCATGTATGCGGCGCCCGGCATTGGCCTGGCGGCCAGTCAGGTCGATGTCCACGAGCGCGTGATTGTCATGGATCTCAGTGAGGATCATTCGGATCCCAGAGTCTTTATTAACCCCGAGATCACCGTCATCGATAAGACGCTGGGTTCCTATGATGAGGGCTGTTTGTCTGTGCCCGGATTCTACGAGACCGTTGAGCGGCCCCAGATTGTTGAGGTCACGGCACTCGACCGCGACGGCGCCGAATTCACAGAGCGACTCGATGGCCTCATGGGTATCTGTCTGCAGCACGAGATAGACCATCTTGAAGGCAAACTGTTCGTCGATTACCTGTCACCGCTGAAGCGACAGCGCATTCGCAGCAAGCTCGTCAAAGAACAAAAACGCCGCGCCTGATCGATGTCGATACCGCTCAAAGTGGTTTTCGCGGGCACCCCGGACTTCGCCGCCCGACATCTTCAGGGTCTGATTGATTCACCCCACCGGATCGTTGCGGTGATGAGCCAGCCCGATCGGCCCTCGGGCCGAGGGAAACGCCTGCAACCCTCCCCAGTCAAGGCGGTGGCACTCGACGCAGAACTGCCTATCTGGCAACCAGCGTCACTGAAAAACGCTGACAGCGAGGCCACCCTGTCGCATTACCACGCCGACATTCTGGTGGTTGTGGCCTATGGGCTGATTCTGCCCGCCGCCATATTGGATATCCCGCGGCTGGGTTGCCTCAATGTTCACGCCTCCTTATTACCCCGGTGGCGCGGTGCCGCACCGGTCCAGCGCGCGATCGAAGCGGGAGATACCGAGACGGGCGTTAGTATTATGGCGATGGAGCCCGGCCTGGATACCGGCCCCGTGCTCCTCACCCGAACGCTGCCCATCAGCACCGACCACTCCAGCAGCACGCTGCTTGATGATCTTGCTCAACTCGGTGTCACCGCACTGGTCGACAGTCTTGAGAACATTCACAACCTATTAGCCACCGCCGCGCCACAGGATGACAGTCAGGCCACCTACGCCCATAAGATCTCCAAGCAGGAGGGTGCGCTCGATTGGTCAGCAGCCGCAGCCGTGCTGGCGCGGCGAGTGCGAGCGTTTCATCCGGCGCCCGGCTGTTACACCCACCTTGGCGGCGACAGACTCAAGGTGTTATCCGCTCATGCCGTCGATGAACCTCACGAAGGGAACTCAGGCGAGATCATCGCAGTCGAGGAAGCCGGTATTCGGGTGAGCTGCGGTGAGGGACAACTGGTCATCACCGAGGCGCAGCTCCCTGGGGCGAAGGCACAGTCTGTGGCCACCCTCCTGCGCGGTCATCAGGCACTATTTCAACCCGGGCAGCGCCTCGGCGACGCTAACCTAGGCTGATCGTGTCCTCGCCCCGGGCCGTTGCGGCGGAAATCATAGGTCGGGTAATCGCCGGGCAGTCATTAAACCGGCTCTTGCCGGAAGCACTCGATGCGGTAGCCACCATGCAGCGACCACTTTGCCAGGAGTTGGTGTACGGCACGCTACGGGAGTGGCACTGCCTCGAAGCAGTCTGCCTCAGCTTTCTCGCCAAGCCGCTGCGACGAAAAGACCAGGACATCATGGCCCTGCTGTGTATTGGGCTTTATGAGCTTGAGCACCTGAGCACCCCCGCCCACGCGGTCGTTTCAGAGACCGTCAACGCCACCCGGGCACTTAAGAAGCCCTGGGCCAAAGGGGTGGTGAATGGCGTACTGCGCGCATACCAACGTCAGGAGGGTGTCGCCGCCGAGGCGCTGTCGCCAGCGGCACAGCGGGCACTGCCTGCCTGGCTGCACGCCGCGCTGAGCACTCAGTATGACGACGCCGCAGAGCAGATCGCCTTTGCTGCTCGCCATCGACCGCCCATGACCTTGAGGGTCAACCAACTTAAAAGCACCCGGGATGACTACCTGCACTCGCTGACAGAAGCAGAGATAGAGGCAACACCCTGCGCCGTTTCAGACGACGGTGTCGTGCTCCGTCGACCGGTCGATGTGGGATCGTTGCCCGGCTTTATCGAGGGTGTCGCCAGCGTTCAGGACAGCGCGGCCCAACTGGTCGCTCGCCTCTTGGACCCGCAGGCCGGTGAGCGGATTCTCGATGCGTGTTCGGCACCGGGGGGTAAAGCCTGTCATCTGCTCGAGCTCCAGCCCGCCATTGAGGAGCTGGTCGCACTGGACATCAGCGAGCCCCGATTACAGCGCGTCATTGAAAATACCGAGCGGCTGGATCTTCAACTGACCCCGCTCGTAGCCGACGCCAGCGCGCTACCGGACACGCTTCTGGCCACACCCTTCGATGCCATTCTGGCCGACGTGCCCTGCTCTGCCACCGGCGTCATGAGACGCAACCCGGATATCAAAATCCTCAGAGAGCCAGACGACATCGCGGGTTTTGCCGGCCAACAACTGGCTATATTGGCTGGGCTCTGGCCGGCCCTGAAGCCGGGAGGTCGATTGCTTTATGTCACCTGCTCGGTGTTGGCCGCAGAAAACGACGAGGTCGTCGACCGGTTCGCCGCCCAACACGGTGCGCAGATTGACGCGCTAACACTTGGCACCGGGATGCCGCGCCAGCGTGGCTGGCAGACCTTGCCGGATCAGCATGGTGGCGACGGGCTGTATTTTGCGTTGTTGCGCAAAACCACCGAGTAGCACTGCAAGCCCCTCCACCAACGTAAGTAATCCACATGGCGTGGCGGGTTTCACTTGGTTTAAGGTGTCGTCGGGTCGTTGGGAGGGTCCAGAGGCCGGTGAAGATCATTATCCTCGGAGCGGGGCAAGTCGGCGGCACGCTGGCTGAACACCTCGCCGATGAGCAAAACGACATCACAGTCGTCGACGAGCGCGCCGCCACCCTGAAGCGACTTCAGGAACGGCTGGATATCCGGACGGTGTTGGGCAACGGGGCTCACCCCTCCGCATTACTGAACGCGGGCGCAGAAGACGCCGACATGCTGATTGCGGTCACCGACAGTGATGAGATCAACATGCTGGCCTGCTCGGTGGCTTTCACATTGTACAGAACGCCCACCAAGATCAGCCGCGTGCGCTCCGCAGACTACCTCGCCAAACATCAGGCGCTGTTTGAATCGGGTTCGATTCCGGTCGACGTCATCATCGGCCCCGAGCAGCTCGTGACAAAAAATATCGAGCAGCTCATCGCCAACCCCGGCTCACTGCAGGTGCTTGATTTTGCCGAGGGCCGCATTCGGCTGGTTGCGGTGAAAGCGGTCGCAGGCGGGCCCATTGTCGGGCGGGAACTGCAGGAGATTCGCGAGCACATGCCTCGGGTAGACACCCGGGTCGCGGCGATTTTCAGGCGCGGCGGTGAGCCCATCATTCCCGAGGGTGGGACGGTGGTCGAGCCTGACGACGAAGTGTTTTTTATTGCCGCCAGGGAACATATCCGCGATGTGACGTCCGAGCTTCGCGAGGTGGATAAGCCCTACAAACGGATCATGATTGCAGGGGGCGGCAACATCGGCGCCACACTCGCAAAACGTCTCGAAAAGGACTATCAGGTCAAAGTCATCGAGCGCTCCTATGACCGGTGCCGGGTGCTATCAGACATACTGGAAAGCAGCATCGTATTGCACGGTAGCGGCAATGAACCGCTGCTGCTCCAACAGGAAAATATCGAAAATACCGACGTCTTTTGCGCACTCACGGACAACGACGAATCCAACATCATGATGTCCATGCTGGCTAAACGGCTTGGCGCAAAAAAAGCAATCACACTGATCACAAACTCAGCTTATGCGGACTTGATAGGCGAGGAAATCGACATCGCCATTTCACCTCAGCAAATCACTATTAGCAGCCTGCTCATGCATGTTCGACGCGGTGACATCAGCGCCGTGCACTCGTTGCGCCGCGGTGCCGCTGAGGCCATCGAAGTGACAGCGCATGGGGACTCACGATCATCCAAGGTCGTGGGACGAAGGCTGGACGGATTGAACCTCCCCTCTAGTGTGACCGTTGGGGCCATCCTGCGCGGAGACGCCGTGCTGATAGCGCATGATCATGTGGTGATCGAAGCCGATGACCACGTCATTCTTTTCTTGACCGACCGCACGCAGATTTCTGCAGTCGAAAAATTGTTTGCGGTGGGATTCGGCTTCATCTGATGCAATTCGCCATGGCGTTCAAGATCATCGGCGTCTTGCTGATCCTGTTCAGCACCGCGATGTTGCCATCGCTGCTCCTGTCGCTGATCGCCAAAGATGGTATCGAGTCCGCATTTGCCACAGGGCTCGCCACCACGCTGTTTGCCGGCGTTATGCTGTGGCTGCCGACGCGGCACCTGAGTCGCGATCTGAATATCCGCGACGGGTTCATGGTCACCGCGCTGTTTTGGGTTGTGCTGGGTTTGTTCGGCGCCATACCGCTGTGGCTTGCCCCCGATCTCGCCCTGACCCCCGTCGGCGCAATTTTTGAATCGATCTCGGGCCTCACCACCACCGGCGCAACGGTGATTACCGGCCTCGACAAATTGCCACAGTCGTTGCTGTTCTACCGGCAGCTACTGCAGTGGCTGGGTGGCATCGGTATTATTGTGCTGGCGGTGGCGATCCTGCCCATGCTTGGCATCGGCGGCATGCAGCTATATCGGGCTGAGAGCGCAGGCCCCTCCAAAGATCGCAAGCTGACACCGCGTATCACCAGCACCGCCAAGGCCCTGTTCGGGATCTACTTGCTGTTAACCATCGCCTGCGCGGCGAGTTATTTCGCTGCGGGTATGTCGATGTTCCATGCGATCTGCCACGCTTTTTCCACAGTGGCGATTGGCGGCTTCTCCACCCATGACGCCAGTCTGGGGCACTACGAGCAGAACCGTGTGCTGCTGGTGAGCTCGGTATTCATGCTGCTGTCTGCCATCAACTTTGGGCTGCACTTCGTTGCGCTTCAGCGCCGCAACCTGCGCGTCTATGCTCGTGACTCCGAAACGGCATTTTTTATCACCGTGATTGCATCTGCGACGATCGTGGTCTGTTGCCTGCTGCTGACGACCGAAACCCTTAATTTCGAAGATAGTATGATTCACGGGCTCTTCCAGACTATCTCTATCGCCACCACAACCGGATTCACCACCCAGGATTTTTCGGTCTGGCCGCTGTTTCTGCCGATACTGCTGTTAATTCTGAGTTTTATGGGTGGCTGTGTGGGCTCCACCGGCGGCGGCATGAAGGCCATGCGCATTTTGCTCATCTTCCGCCAGGGTGTGCGGGAGCTGCGCCAGCTGCTCCACCCCAACGCGGTGATCCCCCTTAAGCTGGATGCTAGACGGGTACAAACCGAAGTAATCAGCGCCGTCTGGAGTTTCTTTGCGGTATATATGTTCTGCTTTGTGCTGATCTGGCTGGCCTTGCTGGCAACCAACCTAGACTTTGTCTCCGCTTTCTCCGCCGTGGTGGCCACGATGAACAATCTCGGGCCGGGGCTCGGCGAAGTGGCCACACACTATGGTGCTGTCAGCGAACCGGGCAAGCTGACTCTTTGCCTCGCCATGCTCATGGGCCGGCTGGAGGTCTTTACCCTGCTGGTATTGCTGACGCCCGCGTTCTGGCGCCATTGATCTCATGTTGCTAAAGCTGAGCTATTTTTTATATCTCGAATAATTTGCTTCGCAGTGAGCTTGCGCAGGAGCGTGGCTATTTAGCCCCGCGCGCTTGTTGAATAACCTCATAGGCGGCTGTGATTTCCTGGGCCCGTTCAGTGGCGACCCGGAGTAATTCATCGGGGACGCCCTCGGCGATGAGCTTGTCTGGGTGGTTCTGACTCATCAGCTTGCGATAGCGCCGCTTGATCTCCGCGTCCGAAGCGTCAGCCTTCAGACCCAGTGCGGCATAGGCGGTGTTCAGCTCCGTCTCGGCAGAGCGGGGGCGATAACCCCCTCCCGCACTCGATTGCTGATAGCTTCGCTTCTGGAACTGGGCCTGCGCGTTGACCATGGAGATCAGCTGGTCCACCTCACTCCGCGGCAAGCCCAGCAACTCCGATAATCGGTATAACGCGCCGCGCTCAGTCTCCGAGAAAGTGCCATCGGCCAGTGCAATACCGATCAAAAAAGCCATCAGCGTGTGCTGTGCCTGACGCCGGGGACCCAGACAATCGTTGAACCTGGCAACGGTAGGAGCGGGATCGAAGCCGGACGCTGATCCTGTTTTGAAGTGCTCGATCGCACTGCGGCGCTGGGCGGCATTCAGTCGAAGCTGACCAAACAGCGTCTCGGTTTGGGCGACCTCCGCCTCGGATACGCGGCCATCCGCCTTGGCAACAAATCCCAGCAGGGTAAACGTGGTTTCAAAAAATTGCGCGCGCATGATGTGCACGGCCTCGGGCCCGGAAAGCTGCAGTGCACGCCACAGCCCTCTGTCAAAAGCGTGGCCCAACACCAAACCAAACAGGAGCCCGGCCGGGCCAAACGCCATAAACCCGATGAGACCCGCGATGGCTTTCCCGGTGATCTGGGTCATCTCTTTAGCCCCGCCTCATCCGACCGTTGAAATGATAAAGACCCGCCCCGACCGCTCTGCCCAACGCGCGGGCCCAAGCCAGTGGCATGAGGCGCGTCACCACGATCATCAATCTGATGAGCAAAATGACAGTCCACTCCAGCCAGAGGGGTTTGGGCGATGCAAGCATACGTTAAGGGGAATTTAACGGGGTCAGTGTTGGAAAAGTGATTATGGCGCGGGCAACGCAGTTATACTAACCGCTCTCAACGACTTTAGGTTGTACTTCGTGGCGCCTGCAACATTTCAAGAGGTTATTCTGCGGTTGCAGGACTACTGGGCTGAGCACGGCTGCGTGGTGCTACAACCTCTGGACATGGAAGTGGGCGCCGGAACTTTTCATCCCGCCACCTTCTTGCGCGCGCTCGGCCCCGAGAACTGGAACGCTGCCTACGTCCAGCCCAGTCGGCGCCCTGCTGACGGTCGATATGGCGAAAACCCCAATCGCCTGCAGCACTACTACCAATTTCAGGTGGTCATGAAGCCTTCTCCGACCGATTTTCAGGATCTTTACCTCGGCAGTCTGTTCGCGCTGGGCATCGACCCGCTGGTTCACGATATCCGGTTTGTCGAAGACAACTGGGAATCACCCACGCTGGGCGCCTGGGGCCTGGGTTGGGAGGTGTGGTTGAACGGCATGGAAGTCAGTCAGTTCACCTACTTTCAACAAGCCGGTGGGCTGGAGTGCCACCCCGTTACCGGTGAGCTGACCTACGGTCTGGAGCGCATCGCGATGTACCTGCAGGGTGTCGAGTCAGTCTATGACCTTGTTTGGGCAAACACCCCTTCCGGGCCAGTCACCTACGGCGATGTTTACCACCAGAACGAGGTGGAAATGTCGACTTTTAACTTTGTCGAGGCTGATGTCGACTACCTGTTCTCCCAGTTCGAGTTCTATGAGCGCGAAGCGATGCGATTGGCAGAAAGGCAGTTGCCACTGCCCGCCTACGAGCACGTGATGAAGGCATCTCACACGTTCAATTTGCTTGATGCGCGTCACGCGATTGGTGTGACAGAGCGACAGCGCTATATCTTGCGCGTCCGCGCATTGGCGCGGGCGGCTGCCGAGGCCTATGTGGCCGCACGAGGTGCGCTCAGCTTTCCGCAAGCTGATCCTGACCTGGCCGCTGCCGCGCTCGCGCAACTGGAAGCGGCTGCAGGTAACAAATCATGAGCACCGCCGACCTGTTGTTTGAGCTGGGCACCGAGGAGTTGCCTGCCGGTGAGATCTCGGCCATGGCCACCGCTTTGTGTCAGGGCGTGACCGATGGCCTGACGGAAGCCGGCCTGCCCTTCGCAAAAGCGCAGGCGTTTTCAACACCGCGACGCCTGACAGTATGGGTTGAAAATCTCGCGATCAAAGGTCCCGATAGTGAACATCAGGTGGTGGGGCCGCCCGTCTCTGCAGCCAAGGATGATAGCGGTGCGTGGACCAAGGCCGCAGAGGGTTTTGCCCGCAAACAAGGCGTCTCTGCAGACGACCTGATCGTCGTTGAGGAACAGGGCGTGGAGCGTATCGCCGCTCACGTATCGTTAAAAGGCGCGCAGGCCGCCGAGGTGATTCCAGACATGATCGCCACTGCCGTTGCTGGCATACCCGTGTCAAAGCGCATGCGGTGGGGTCGGTCCCGCGACGAGTTTTTACGCCCCGTGCAGTGGCTGGTGTTGTTGCTTGGAGATGCCGTCCTGCCACTTCAGCTATTCGGACTGGAGAGCGGCCGGGAAAGTCGTGGCCATCGCTTTCATCACAACGCGCCCGTGGCCATCAGCTCTCCCGCAGCGTATCGAGATGCCCTACGCGAGGCACGAGTGCTGGTCGATCAGGACGAGCGGCGCGCACTGATCGCAGAACAAGTCCTTGGGCTGGCGAACAAGGGCGAGGTCGTGGCGCTGTCTGATGACCTGTTGGATGAGGT
This sequence comes from uncultured Halieaceae bacterium, assembly GCA_963999395.1. Classification (GTDB taxonomy): domain Bacteria; phylum Pseudomonadota; class Gammaproteobacteria; order Pseudomonadales; family Halieaceae; genus Luminiphilus. The sequence continues at coordinate 4,399 of CAXEVD010000005.1, read as the reverse complement.
CACGGGCCTTGTGGAATGGCCAACGGCCTTACGAGGTAGCTTCGACCCAGAATTTTTGGCTGTCCCCGCCCAGGCGCTGATCTCGGCCATGAAGACCCATCAGAAGTATTTCCATCTCAACGATGCGAGCAGCGGGTCATTGCTACCCGCCTTCATCACTGTCGCCAACATTGAGAGCCAGCAGCCAGAACAGGTTGTCTCAGGAAACGAGCGCGTGATCCGGCCCCGGTTGAGCGATGCGGCCTTCTTTTTCGCCAACGACAAGCAATCGCCGCTCATCTCGCGACAGGAGCGGTTGGGCAGCGTCGTGTTTCAACACCATTTGGGAAGCTTGCTGGACAAGACCCACCGCATCGTTGCTATCGCCAAACAGCTGGCAGACGCGATCGGCGCCGACGAGGCGACCGCGGTCAGAGCAGCCGCGCTGAGCAAGTGCGACCTGGTGTCGGAAATGGTGCTCGAGTTCCCCGAGCTACAGGGTATCGCCGGTGCAGAATATGCGCGCCATGATGACGAACCTGCCGGGGTAGCCGAGGCCATTGAGTACCACTATTACCCCCGGTTTGCCGGAGACGAATTGCCGCCGTCTCCCGAGGCAACCGCCGTCGCATTGGCGGACCGCCTCGATACATTGGTAGGGATTTTTGGCATTGGTGAGCCCCCTACCGGCTCAAAAGATCCTTTTGCGCTGCGCAGAGCGTCGCTGGCTGTGATCAGGATGCTGATCAACCTTGAAAAGCCGCTCTCTCTAACCGAGCTGTTGCAGGCTGTAGTCGAGCAACACACTGCCGACCTATCTCCCGACACCCCCGACGTGGTGTCGCATTACATCACTGAACGGCTGGGTAACTGGTACGACGACGACGGGATTAATATTTCTGTGGTCCGTGCAGCGCTGGCGGCGGGCGCGACCGACCTGTTTGACATCGATCTGCGCGTGCGTGCGCTGAACGCCTTTGCCAAAACCGAAACGGCCGAGCACCTCGCCGCAGCCAATAAGCGAGTCGCCAATATTCTGGCGAAAGCCGACAACCTTGACGGCACACCCGCCGACCCCAACGTCTTCGTTCATGAGGCGGAGCACGCACTGCACGAGGCGATTAGCCATGTCGGGTCGACATTAGCGCCGTTGCTGGCAGACAGAAACTACCAAAGCGCGCTCGATGAGCTCGCTCAACTTCGCGGACCTGTTGACGCGTTTTTTGACGGCGTCATGGTCAATGCGGAGGACCCCGCTGAGCGTTTGAATCGCTTGCGACTGCTCGATGGTCTGCGAGCCCTGTTTACACAGGTCGCTGATCTGGCGCTGCTGTCATCGGCGGCGGAATGACCGTCGGGCCGCTCTTCTGGTTGGGCTTGGCCGCGGCCAGCGGAGCGGGCCTGCTGCTGAGTTTGCTGCAACTGCAAAAGCGACGCCGGGAGCTCACCGAAGCGCAAGCAGAGGCCGTCGCGCAAAAGACCGCCGCAGCCCTGGCCAGTGAACGCAACCATGCCCTTGAATCCGAGCTGTCGACCCTGCAGCAGGAGCTGTCCTCTGTAAAGGCACAGCTCAGCGCCCAGAGCGCCACCCTTTCAGAGCGCGACGCCCATCATCATAACCAGATGAAATGGGTGGAAGAATCTCGCACCACCCTTCGCACTGAATTAGAGGTGATTGGCCAAAAGCTGCTCGCATCGTCCGGTAAGGCATTGGAAACCACGAATCAAAAAAGCCTCGATAGCCTGCTGAAACCGCTCGCTGAAAAAATTGATCAGTTTCAAACGCGCGTCAATCAGGTGCACACCGATATGGTGCGCAACAGCGCATCGCTAGGGGAGCAGATCAAGCATCTCGAATCGGTCGGCGTCTCCATGTCGAGTGAAGCGCAGAATCTGACCCGCGCACTGAAGGGGGATAAAAAACTGGTGGGTAACTGGGGTGAGGCCCAGCTGGAAAAAACCCTCGAGCTCGCCGGTCTTCGGCGAGGTGAGCACTACGACGCACAAGTCGCGGTAAAAGATGAGCGGGGTGATCGACACCTGCCTGATTTCGTGATTCGACTCCCCGAGGGGAAAAACTTGGTCATCGACAGCAAGGTCTCACTGGTCGACTACGAGCGGGCGGTAACCGCTGAAACCGATGCCGAACGCGCCACCGCGTTGGAAGCGCACGCAAAGGCGGTGAGAAATCACATCGATGCCCTGTCGGCCAAGGACTACGCGAACCTGCCCGGCATGGAGAGTCCCGATTTCGTGCTGATGTTCATGCCGGTAGAGCCGGCGTACATCGAAGTGATGCGCAGCCAGCGAGAGCTGTTCAATCATGGTTACCAAAAAAATGTGGTGTTGGTGTCTCACACCACGCTGATGCCGATTCTCCGGACCGTCGCCAATCTGTGGATGATCGAGCATAGCAATCGGGAAGCACGGGAAATCAGTGAACGGGCCGGTGACATCTATAACACTGTCTGCCTGTTAGGTGACCGGCTCTACGCGCTCGGCAACGCCATTTCGACCACCGCCAACAAATACAATGACGTGGTCAAAGCGACTCAGGGCAAGCAAGGCTTGTTGGGCAAAGTGTCGCGATTTCAGTCGCTATCCCAGCGCGCGAACAAATCGTTTCCCGATGCCCTTGCGCCGATCGAGCCCGACATTGAAACGGCGAGGCTCGAGGACATCAACGATCAGCTACCACCCAATAAGACTGAGTAAGGGCTGATCATCAAATATCGAGATTGGCCACTGCCAGCGCATTTTGTTCGATAAATTCCCGGCGCGGCTCCACATCGTCTCCCATCAACGTTGAGAACATCTGGTCGGCCAGGAAGGCATCCTCGATAGTGACCTGCAGCATGCGGCGGGCCTCCGGGTCCATCGTGGTTTCCCACAGTTGTTCCGGGTTCATCTCACCGAGACCTTTGTAGCGCTGAATCGTGCAGCCTTTCCTGGCCTCCGCCAGCAACCAGTCCAGGCCAGCGGCAAAGTCTTGCGTTTCGTGCCGCTTTTCTCCGCGCTGAAAAAAGCCGTCTGCCTCAATGAGGCCATCGAGACGCTCACCCACGGCGCGCAAAGCCAGATATTCTGGGGAGGCAAAAAAGCCTCGGCTCAGCACGGTATCCGTCGCAACACTGTGGGCAGTGCGGCGCACTACGGGGTAATAAAACCCGCGCTCCGGATCCTGTCGCACAAAGGTCTCGTAATGCACTGACTTATCCTGCGGGGTAAGTAAGCGCTCACTCAATGCCGTCGCAAATGCCTGAACCGCCCCCTCATCCGCCAAGTCCTCGGTCGCCAATGACGGCACTGCCATCATTGGCCAGAGCACGTCCCGCGGGTACACCCGGGCCAGCCGCTCGATGTCAGAAGCGACAGCCTGATATGACGAGACCAGTTCTGCCAGTGCCTCGCCCGCCAAGGGTGGTGCCTCCGCGTTGGTGAATATCGCCGCCTCTTCGAGCGCCGACTGCGTCAAATATTCTGCCAGAGCAGCTTCGTCCTTGAGGTACCGACTTTGCTTACCGCGCGCCAGTTTGTAGAGCGGGGGTTGCGCGATGTAGACATGCCCACGATCGATGAGCTCCCGCATCTCCCGGAAAAAGAAGGTCAAATACAGCGTGCGAATATGCGATCCATCTACATCCGCATCCGTCATGATAATGATGCTGTGATATCGGAGCTTGTCTGGATCAAACTCATCTTTACCAATGCCACAACCCAGCGCAGTCACAAGATTGCCGATCTCTGCGGAGCTCAACATTTTGTCGAAGCGCGCCTTCTCCACATTCAAAATCTTGCCTTTAAGCGGCAAGATGGCCTGGAATTTTCGATTACGGCCTTGCTTGGCAGAGCCACCCGCAGAATCCCCCTCCACGAGGTACAGCTCGCTCAGCGCCGGGTCGCGCTCCTGGCAGTCCGCCAATTTGCCGGGCAGGCCCGCAATATCCAGCGCGCCTTTCCGGCGAGTCATTTCCCGCGCCTTGCGCGCGGCCTCGCGGGCTCGCGCTGCGTCGATCATTTTTCCGACCACCAGTTTGGCATCGGCAGGGTTTTCAATCAGGAAGTCGCTAAAGAACTGATTCATTGCCTGCTCAACCGCACCCTTCACTTCGCTGGACACCAATTTGTCTTTCGTTTGAGAGGAAAACTTGGGATCAGGCACCTTCACCGACACAATCGCAGTCAATCCCTCACGCGAGTCATCTCCTGTCAGCTGTACCTTTTCCTTCTTGGCAATGCCTGATGATTGCGCGTATGCATTTACAACCCGGGTCATCGCGCCTCGGAAGCCAGCTAAATGGGCACCTCCGTCACGTTGCGGAATATTGTTAGTAAAGCAAAGCGTGTTTTCATGAAAGGAATCTGTCCAGCTCATTGCCAACTCGACGATAATATCATCGCGGGTGGTTTCGAGGGTGAT
>CAXEVD010000004.1:0-16641 GCA_963999395.1 uncultured Halieaceae bacterium | reverse complement strand
TTTTGATAAATTCTGCTCTTCAAAATTATGGCTACTAAAAATTCCAAAAAACCAATCAAAGCAAAAAAGCCTACAGCTAAAAAAGTAACTAAGGCACAAAAAAAACCGGTAAAGAAACCCTCTGCGAAGAAACCAGTCAAACCAGTAAAAAAAGCAGCTGCTACTAAAAAAGCACCAAAGAAAGCGGCAGTCAAAGTCAGTGCTTCTCCAACGGATTTTTCAGCTTTCTTAAAGAATTTTCAGCCTTACAGGTCAAAAAAATCTGAAAAATACATGAACAAAAATCAGCAGAAGCATTTTCTAGGAATGCTGACCGCTTGGAAAGAAGCCCTTATAGAAGAGCAAGAAAAAACCGAACAGTTAATTCAACAAGATCAAAGTAATTTTCCAGATTCTTTGGATCGTGCTGCAAAAGAAGAAGAATTTATGTTGGAATTGAGAAAAAGAGAAAGAGAACGAAAACTCATAGCAAAGATTGATCTTTCTCTGAAGGATTTAGAAGATAATCTTTACGGTTATTGTGAATCCTGTGGTGTTGAAATTGGTATCAAAAGACTGGAAGCCAGACCGACTGCAACCAAATGCATCGATTGCAAAACCGTCGACGAAATTAAAGAAAAACAACAGTTCGGTTAATGTCGTCGCATCTTGCGTACTTGGTTTTAGGCTCTAACTTAGGAGATAGGTCAACAAATCTTGCAAATGCCAAGACAGAAATAAGCGCACTTTCTGAAACGAAAATTTTAAAAGAAAGTGAAATCTATAAGTCTCCTGCTTATGGTCCAATTGAACAGCCATTTTTTTTCAATCTTGCTTTGGAAGTTGAAACGAAGTTCATGCCTTTGGTGCTTCTTGAGCATCTACAAAAAATTGAAAAGAAACTCAAACGCGAAAAAGATTCTCACATGAAACCTCGAACCATTGATATCGATATTGTATTTTTCGATAATGAAATAATAGAAACGCCTCTTTTAAAAGTACCGCATTACGATTGGCAAAATCGAGACTTTTTCATAAACCCGCTTAAAGAAATAAATTGCCAAGCTCAAGAGTTTAAAAACTTTAGCTTTGACTAAAGTTTTCAAGATAGAATTATTTAATGAAAACTTATTCGGTAAGCGAAGCAAAAAAGAAAAATTCCATAATCTCTGAAGAAGATTTCAATACTGAATATCAAGAGTCAATAAATAATCCAGAGAGCTTTTGGCAGAAAAAAGCTGAAGACACCTTAGACTGGTTTTCCAATTGGGATGAAGTGGCTGCATCTGATTTGGAAGCAGGCGAAGTAGCTTGGTTCAAAACAGGAAAATTGAATGCTTGTTTTAATTGTGTTGATCGTCACTTGGAAACTCATGCGAATAAAACTGCGATCATTTGGGAAGGCGATGATCCTAATGATAATAAAGAAATTTCCTTTCAAGAGTTGCATAAATACGTTTGTCAGTTCGCTAACCTCTTAAAATCCAGAAATATAAAAAAAGGCGATCGAGTTTGCATTTACATGCCGATGATTCCTGAGGCAGCTTATGCGATGTTGGCTTGTGCCAGAATTGGTGCAATTCACTCAGTGGTTTTTGGGGGATTTTCCATCGAATCCCTGAAAGATAGAATTTTAGACTCGGATTGCACCGCAGTCATAACCGCAAACGAAGGAATCAGAGGAGGAAAACTTGTCCCGCTAAAAAATAATGTGGATGAAGCTCTGAAGGATTGTCCTAATGTACACAGCGTAATAGTCGTAAATCGAACACAAAGTGCTCTTATTAATAATAATGAAGTGGATGTCGACTATTACCAAGACATTGAAAACTTTGATGCAGATTGTCCTTGTGAAGAGATGAATGCCGAAGACCCGCTTTTCATTCTTTATACTTCCGGCTCAACAGGAAAACCCAAAGGAGTACTTCATACCACCGGAGGATATTTGTTAGGTGCAGCCTTAAGCCACAAATACATTTTCAATTTAAAAGAAGACAGCATTTATTGGTGCACCGCTGACGTCGGCTGGGTCACTGGCCACACCTATATCGTCTACGGGCCGCTCGCCATCGGCGCCCGGACCCTGATGTTTGAGGGCGTCCCCACCTATCCCGCAGGCGACCGCTTCTGGCAGGTGATTGCCAAGCACGAGGTGAATCTGTTCTTTACCGCGCCCACCGCGATCCGCGCATTGCATGGTCTCGGCGACGAGCTGGTCACGCGGCACGACCGCAGCTCGCTACGAATTATTGGCTCGGTCGGCGAACCCATTAACCCTGAAGCCTGGGAGTGGTACCACCGGGTGGTCGGCGACGGCCGCTGCCCCATCGTCGATACCTGGTGGCAGACAGAGACCGGCGGGGTCATGATCACGCCGCTGCCCGGTGCGCATGCCCTCAAGCCCGGTTTTGCCAGCTTCCCTTTCTTCGGGGTAGAGCCCGCTCTCTTGGATGAGCAGGGTGCCGAAATCGAGGGGGCTGGTGCCGGATACCTGGTAATCAAACGATCCTGGCCTGCCCAGATTCGCACCGTCTACGGCGATCATCAACGCATGATCGATACCTACTTTACGACCTATCCCGGTTACTACTTCACCGGTGACGGTGCGCTGCGAGATGAGGACGGCTATCTGCGTATTACGGGTCGTGTGGATGACGTGCTCAACGTGTCGGGTCATCGGATGGGGACTGCCGAGGTGGAAAGCGCACTGGTGCTCCATGAAGATATTGCTGAAGCTGCCGTGGTGGGCTTCCCGCACGACATCAAAGGCCAGGGCATCTACGCCTATGTGACGCCCATGACCGGCGTCGAAGACAGCGAATCACTCCGCGAGGAACTGGTTGCGCTCTGTGTTCGTGAGATTGGACCTATCGCCAAACCGGACCGGATTCAGTGGGCGCCAGGACTGCCTAAGACGCGATCTGGCAAGATCATGCGGCGAATATTACGTAAAATCGCCGAAAATGAGCTAAATAGCCTCGGAGACACGTCGACCTTGGCAGACCCTGCAGTGGTTGAGGATCTGGTCGAGGGACGGGTATTAGACTAGTTTCTCATGCGCACACTCGCCCGCTCAACTTAAAAGGCGACCAGCTCACAATGAGCCTGCGAAAACCGGCCTAGGATCCTGTCGATTGGCATTGCGAGCCGCGCAGCAAAGCCTCAAATATTTACCATTTTCAGTGCTATTACCCGAGTCGCTTAGCATATAATGCGGCCTGCTCAGCGTTCGCTGGCTCCTGACCGTATAAAAAATATCAATATTAAGGTTGAGGGCATCTGGGGGTTAATCGCCCTCGGTGATGTCTGAGCGTATTTGTTGTTTTTAAAGCCACGGAGAAAAATATGAAGTTTACGTACCGCACACTTGCTGTTGCCGTCGCAGCAGCACTCGTGGTGCCGACCCAAGCGACCTTTGCTCAGGACGAAAACCTGACAGAAGAAGTCGTCGTGATCGGTACCCGTACCGAGGGACGTTCTGCCCTCGACTCACCCGCTCCGGTCGATGTGATCGGCGGTGAAACCATGAGCAATCAGGGTGACACCGACATGAGCAACCTGCTCCGCAACGTCGTTCCCTCCTATAACGTGAACGATCAGCCGATCAGTGACGCGGCAACGCTGGTTCGCCCCGCCAACCTGCGCGGTTTGGCACCAGACCACACCTTGATGCTGGTGAACGGCAAGCGACGCCACCGCGCCTCGGTCATCACCTGGCTCGGTAACGGTATCTCAAATGGCTCACAGGGTCCTGATGCAGCGGCAATCCCCGCGCTGGCACTGAAGCGCATCGAAGTCCTGCGCGACGGCGCCTCTGCCCAGTACGGTTCTGACGCCATCGCGGGCGTAATGAACTTTGTGCTGAACGACGCCCGCGAGGGTGGCTCTTTTGAAGTGCGCTACGGTGAGTATAAAGAAGGTGACGGCGAGCAGGTCACCATCGCAGGCAACATTGGTTTGCCGCTGGGCGATTCGGGCTTCCTGAACCTGACCGCCGAGTGGGGCGAGTCTGACCCCACCAGCCGTTCGGAGCAGCGCGCCGATGCACAGGGCCTGATCGACGATGGCTATCAGAATGTGCCGGTACCCGCCATGATCTGGGGTCGTCCTATCGTCAGTGACGACATGAAGCTGTGGGCCAACTTCGGCGTTGACCTGAGTGACACCCTGGAGCTGTATGGCCACGCCAACTACAACAGCAAAGAGGTCGACGGCGGCTTCTTCTTCCGTAATCCTACTAACCGCGGTGCGGTTTACAGTGGAGACGGTGGCGCAACGCTGCTGATCGGTGACCTCACACCCGATGGTAACGGTAACTGCCCAGTTGTCGCGCTGGATGGCAACATCCCCGACCCTGTGGCGTTCGCTCAGGTACAAGCTGATCCCAACTGCTTCAGCTTCCAGGAAACCATCACCGGTGGCTTCACACCCCGATTTGGCGGTGACATTTCCGACATGTCCTTCCTGCTCGGTCTGCGTGGTGAGATCAATGACAACCTGCGCTGGGACGTGAGTGCTTATCTTGGTGAACACGAGGCGGACTTCTTCATCAACAACACGGTGAATGCGAGTCTCGGCCCAGACACGCCGCGTGACTTTGACCCCGGTCTCTACAAGCAGACCGACACCAACTTCAACGCTGACCTCAGCTGGACCGTCTCAGATACCCTGAACATCGGTTTCGGTGGTGAGTTCCGCAATGAGGAATTCGAAATCGGTCCGGGTCAGGTCGAGTCCTATACTGCCGGTCCTCTGGCAGACCAGGGCTTTAGCACCTCGTCCAACGGCTTCCCGGGGTTCCCGGCGGCCACCTCAGGCACGTTTGAGCGCGAAAACTACGCAGTCTACGTGGACGCTGAGTGGACACCCACAGACAGCCTGGTCACACAGGGTGCCGTGCGGTTTGAGGACTTTGATGGCTTCGGTAGCACCACCAACTTCAAGGTGGGTGCTAACTGGGCGATCACGGACAACTTCGGCGTGCGCTCCACCTATAGCACGGGCTTCAAAGCACCAACACCGGGCCAGGCCAATGCGTCTAACACCTCAACCGAGCTCATCAATGTCAATGGCGTCCCCACGCTGGTGAACAACGGTACGATTCCGGCGACCAGCCCGGTGGCCCTGTCTGTGGGCGGCAAGGAGCTGGATCCTGAGGAATCCACCAACTTCACTGCCGGTCTGTATGCCACGTTGGGCAACTTCGAAATCACTGTCGACTACTACGACATCGACGTAGAAGATCGTATCAACCTGTCTTCCGAGGTAGTGCTGTCGCAAGAGCAGATCGACCAGCTGATCGCGGACAACGTCCCGGGCGCTGGTGACCTGACTCAGTTCCGGTTCTTCACCAACGACTTTGACACCAATACCCACGGTGTGGACGTAGTGGTATCGACCTACACTGAGTGGTTGGGTGGCACGACCGACTGGAACCTCGCTTACAACAACAACAAAACGGAAGTGGAGAAGTTCAACCCTGGTACGATCGGCCCCGGCCGTATTCGCCAGATTGAGCAGACCACGCCTGAGACTCGCTGGAACCTGTCCGCAAACCATACGGTGGGTAACTTCCGTGTCCTGGCTCGCTTGAGCTTCTACGACGAGTGGTATGACAGCTTCGAGAACGATGTATTCGGTACTGACGCTATCTTTGACAGCGAGTATCTGATCGACCTCGAAGTCGAGTACCGCATTGGTGACCATTCGAGCATCCTCATCGGCGGTAACAACATCACCGATGAGAGCGGTCAGAAAGCGACTGACGTCAACAATCTTGGCTTCAATACTGCGACCATTCTCGGTAACACCTACAGCCAGTATTCACCCTTCGGTATCAGTGGTGCATTCTGGTACGCACGCTACCGCTACAGCTTCTAAACTGAGGTCAGCGTGTAATAACAAGGGGGCTTCGGCCCCCTTTTTCTTGCCCCAAATAAGGCTTAGGCTCGGCGCACGTATTAAAGGAACTCTCAATGCGTCCCCTGCAACAGTTGGCGGCCCTGATCCTGGCCGCGACAGCCCTGATCAGCTGCCAATCCCAAACAGAACCTCCGGAAACAATAGTGCTCGGGCGAATGGTCACCATGGACCCACAGCAGCCACAGGTCAGTGCGGTTGCCATCAGTAACGGCCGCTTTAGTTTCGTGGGAGATCAAGCCGCAGCGCTCGCATTGCGGGGCCCCGATACACGAGTGATTGATCTCGAAGATGCGACGGCTTATCCCGGGTTCATTGATGCCCACCTACACGTTGCTGGCATTGGGGCCGCGCAGCGCTCGGTGGATCTCAACGGCGCCAGCAGTTTCAGTGAACTCGTAGATCGCGTGGCCGCCAGAGCGAGCACGCTCCGGCCGGGCGTTGTGTTGCAAGGCCGTGGTTGGCACCAAAGTAAATGGCTGAAGCCGCCCGCCGGTCATATCGCAGGATTCCCCACCCACCACGCGCTTTCCGAGGCCGTTCCTAACCACTCGGTGGTGCTTGAGCACGCCAATGGCCACTCGGTATTACTGAATCAGCGTGCCATGGAGCAGCTGGGCATCGACGCCAACACGATCGCGCCAGAGGGTGGCGTCATTGTCATCTCCGATGGGCAACCCACGGGCCTTCTCCATGAGACCGCCATCGAGCTTGCTGCCCCGTTACAGGCTTATGATGCTCAAACAGCGGAAGAGCTTGTCGAGCTGGCGCAGCAGCACCTTCTTAGCGAGGGCATCACCACTGCGCACGATGCAGGGGCATCGCAAGTCGACCTGGCAGCACAGTGGGCCATGGCGCGGCGTGGAGATCTGGATATGCGCCTCTACTCTATGGTGTACGCCTCGGATGAGGGCGCGCTGAGCGAGTGGCTTGCGCGAGGCCCCCTGATTAGCGCCGGAGGAGCCAAGCTAACTGTGCGCTCTATCAAGGTTCAAGCGGATGGCGCACTGGGTTCCCGCACAGCGTGGCTCCACGCCCCCTATACCGACGCACCCAACACTTCTGGCGTGCTGACCTATAACCTAGATGAGCTTGCAGCGCTGATTCGAGACTCACGAGAAGACAACTGGCAGATCAACGTCCACGCCATCGGCGACCGCGCCAATTCCGAAGTACTGGCTGTCTTCGCGCCGTTCACAGATAGAGACAGTGACCACCGGTTTCGTATTGAGCACGCCCAACACCTGCGGCTTGGGGATGGGCCTCTGTTTGCCGAGCAAGGTGTGATTGCCTCGATGCAACCGATTCATCTCAGCTCTGACCGGCCCTGGGCCATTGACCGTCTCGGCCAGCGGCGCATTGTGGAAGGCGCCTACATCTGGCGAGACCTGCTTGACGCAGGCGTGATTGTGGCAGCCGGTACCGACGCGCCAGTAGAGCCCGTCGACCCGATCGCCAACTTCTATGCCGCCGTCACCAGAAAAACCCTGAAAGGTGTGCCCGAAACCGGCTTTGAGCCGGCACAGAAGCTCAGCCGTATGGAGGCTCTACACGCCATGACCCTAGCCGCAGCCTACGCCGCGTTTGAAGAGCAGGACAAAGGCTCAATCGAAGTAGGCAAGCTGGCGGATCTGACCGTACTCGATCAGGATCTGACTACCGTTCCCGAGGCGGAGATCCTGAATACGGAGGTCCTACTGACAATAGTGGGGGGTGAAGTGGTCTATCAGCGGCCAGAGACGGCCAATCCCTGAGGACGCTCGTCACTCTTTTCTGCCCTGCGGTCACGCTCTCGGGATGGCGTGTTACAGCACCAAAGAGCACGCAGCATCTACTCAATGATCCGTAGGATCACTTTACGGTGACGCTAAATCAGAACACAAAAAGAACCGCGGTGAAGACCGCGGTTTTTTTCGTTCAGCGGCGCAAACACATCGCACAATCAGATCGCTATTACTCCTGAGCCAGCGACTCTTCCTCGGGCTCAGCCGAATCTACTGAATCCACTGCGGCGTCAGCTGCATCAGCCGCTACCTCACGCATGGACAGCTTGATGCGGCCTCGCTGGTCCACGTCCAGCACCTTCACCTGCACTTCCTGACCCTCGGAGAGGTAATCGGTGACGTTCTCAACACGCTCTTCGGCGATCTGCGAGATGTGCACCAGACCATCCTTGCCGGGCAGGATCGTGACAAAGGCACCGAAGTCGACAATGCGTGCGACTTTACCCGTGTAGATCTCACCGACCTCAGCCTCAGCGGTAATGGCCTGAATCATCTCGATGGCGGCGTCTCGCGCGGCCGCGTTCTGACCAAAGACCTTCACGGTGCCGTCGTCATCGATGTCCACCGTGGCGCCGGATTCTTCCGTGATCTGGCGAATCGTCGCACCACCCTTACCGATGATGTCGCGAATCTTGTCCTGATCCACCTTCAGCGTGGTCATGCTGGGCGCATTCTCAGAGGTAATCTCACGCGGCGCATCCAGCACCGTGTTCATCTGCCCAAGAATGTGCAGGCGTGCTTCCAGAGCCTGCTCGAGGGCACGCTCCATGATCTCTTCGTTGATCCCTTCGATCTTGATGTCCATCTGCAGCGCGGTAACACCTTTAGCAGTGCCCGCTACCTTGAAGTCCATATCGCCGAGGTGATCCTCGTCGCCGAGAATGTCAGTCAGCACCGCAAACTGGTTGCCTTCCTTTACCAGACCCATGGCAATACCAGCCACTGGGGCAGACAGGGGTACGCCCGCGGCCATCATGGAGAGTGAACCCACACAGACCGATGCCATGGAGCTGGAACCGTTGGATTCGGTGATTTCCGATACGACACGAACCGTGTAGGGGAATTCCTCTTCGCCCGGCAATACCGCCGCCAGACCACGACGCGCGAGTCGGCCGTGACCGATCTCTCGTCGGCCCGTGAAGCCGATGCGCCCCGCTTCACCCACCGAGTAGGGAGGGAAGTTGTAGTGGAGCATGAAGGGATCGCGACGCTCGCCTTCCAGCGCGTCAATGATCTGCGCATCCCGGGTTGAACCGAGCGTCACAGCACCAATCGCCTGGGTTTCACCCCGGGTGAACAATGCCGAGCCGTGCGCCTTGGGCAGGATATCCACTTCGCAGGCAATCGCACGAACGGTGCGGTTATCCCGCCCGTCGATACGCGGCTCACCTGCCAGGATACGACCGCGAACGATCTGCTTTTCAAGGCTCTTGAAGATGTCCTTGATATCGTCTTCCGCAGGACCATCCTCAGTCGCCAGCTGGGCGACGACCTCGTCCTTAACCTGTCCTACACGCTCGTAGCGCGCGGTTTTCTCGGTAATGCGGTATGCCTCACCCAGCGGGCCCGAGGCGGCGGCTTCGACCGCTGCCACCAATTCGGCGTCGGCTTCCGGCGCCTGCCAGTCCCAACGGGGCTTGCCCGCCTCGCTAACCAGTTCGTTGATCGCATTGATCACCGTCTGCATTTCCTGATGCGCATACAGCACCGCACCCAGCATCTGATCTTCGGTCAGCTCTTTGGCTTCTGACTCCACCATCAGTACGGCGTCCTTGGTACCGGCAACCACCATGTCCAACTGGCTATCTGCCAACGCCGAATAGCTCGGGTTCAGGATGTAGCCGCTTGCTTCCGTGAAACCTACGCGGGCACCACCGATGGGGCCATTAAACGGACAGCCGGACAGCGCCAGCGCTGCAGACGTGCCAATCATGGCAGGGATATCAGGATCGGTCTCCTTATCGGCCGACATCACCGTACACACCACCTGCACCTCATTCATGAAGCCATCTTCGAACAGGGGGCGAATGGGTCGGTCGATCAATCGCGAGGTCAGTGTTTCTTTCTCGCTGGGCCGCGCTTCGCGCTTAAAGAAACCGCCCGGGATTTTACCGACCGAATAGGTTTTCTCGATGTAATGCACGGACAGCGGAAAGAACGCCTGTCCTGCCTTGGCTTTTTGTTCAGCGACCACAGTACACAGCACGCTGGTGCTGCCCATGGTTACCATGACCGAGCCTGTCGCCTGTCGCGCAATACGGCCCGTCTCCAGCGTGACTTCATGATCACCGTACTGGAAGGTTTTCTTCACTACATTCACTTGTTTTCTCCAAATATGACGAGGCCGGCTATCGGCCGGCCCAGACTGGTCCTCAGCGGCGCAGACCCAACCGCTTAATCAATTCCGCATAGCGGGCGGTGTCTTTTTGCTTGAGGTAGTCGAGTAACTTTCGACGCTGGTTCACCATGCGAATCAAACCACGTCGTGAGTGGTGATCCTGAGCATGATCCTTAAAGTGAGACTGCAGTTGCTCAATGTTTGCTGTGAGCAGAGCGACCTGTACTTCCGGGGACCCGGTGTCGCCTTCAGACTGCTGATAATCCTTAACAATTTGCGCCTTGACGGCTGCTTCCAACGCCATGGTTCTTTCTCCAACCTGCTTGATGAATCGAGCCTATCCGTGCAGGTTTACAGACAGGTTCGTGGAACGGCACTTGCCGCTTGTTTACCGGGCGAGAAGTCTCTTCGGGGCTAATTTCCCATCATCTCGCATATCGCCCACGCCGAGAAAAAGACCTCCTGCGTCAGCGATGCGCACCATACCACTCTGGGGCCCGTTTGGCACTAGTACTGGTTGGCCCTGCCGAATGTAAAAAGTTGCGGCCTCCGACAGTGAAAGCCGGGGTAAGTGCTGTATGCAGGACTCAATAGGCTTCAACAGTGCGTCCAGATCTGTATAGGTCCCGGACTCCTTCACCGCGGTCAGCTGCTCCGGCGTCACGCAGTCATCGAGGGCAAACGGTCCAGACTGGCATCGCCGCAGCGTTGAGACGTGCGCCGGCACACCCAGCGCGGCCCCGAGATCTTCGGCCAGCGTGCGAATGTAAGTCCCTTTACTGCAGCGGACCTTGACCCGAAGACGCACCTGCTCACCGGGCTCAAAGGACAAAAGCTCTAAGCCATAAATCTCCACCGGTCTGGCGGCACGCTCCACCTGCTCATCCGCACGGGCACGCTTGTAGAGCGGTTGCCCATCAACCTTCAGTGCCGAGTACATGGGCGGCACCTGCTCGATAGCCCCGGTCAGCATTACCATCGCCTGTGTCACTGAATCTTCCGTAAGGTGGGCGGCAGAGGCCCGGGTAATCACCGCGCCATCGGCGTCGGCGGTGTCGGTGCCCACGCCAAGCACAAAGGTACTCTCGTACCCTTTGTCGGCATCCAACAGAAACTGGGAGAACTTGGTGGCCTCGCCGAAACACAGCGGCAAAACGCCTGTGACCAACGGATCAAGGCTGCCGGTATGGCCCGCCTTGGCCGCTCCGAAAAGGCGCTTGGCGTGCTGGAGCGCTGCATTCGATGACATGCCAGTTGGCTTGTCTAGCACCAACAGGCCGTCTACCTGTCGTCCTTTCTTGCGACGCGCCACAATTAGTCTGCCGGTTTTGAGGCGTCTTCTGAATCACCTGTATGGAGTTGCTCATCAGCGCGGCGCACCTCGCGGAGCAGTGTCTCCATGTCGCGACCCCGCCCAACACTCTCGTCAAAGCGAAAGCTGATTCTGGGAACGGTACGCATCGTGGAGGCTTTGGCCAACTCGGACCGGAGAAAACCCGATACCTTTGACAGCACGGCTGTCACTTCCGCGCGTTCTTCGCTAGATGCATCGCTCATCAGTGTGAAAAAAACCTTGGCGTGGCTCAGGTCGCGACTCACTTCCACACCGGTGAGGTTTACCTCCTGAACGCGCGGGTCTCGCACTGTGCTTTGTAACAGCCGCGCCAGCTCTTCATGCAGAAAATGACTGACGCGCTGAGTTCTCTCAAACTCTCTGCTCATGCTGGCTTGGGTCAGAGGCTGCGGGCGATTTCGTTGACGTCGAATACCTCAATGAGGTCGCCAACTTTTACATCGGTGTAGTTCTTCACACCGATACCGCACTCAGTCCCGTTACGAACCTCGTTGGCGTCATCCTTGAAGCGACGAAGCGACTCCAACTCCCCCTCGTAAATCACGAGGTTGTCACGCAGTACGCGGATAGGCTTGGACCGGTACACCGTGCCCTCGATCACCATACAGCCTGCAATCAAGCCAAACTTGGGAGAGCGGAAGGTGTCGCGCACCTCGGCGATGCCCACAATCTCCTCGCGCATTTCGGGAGACAGCATCCCCGAGAGCGCGGCCCGAACATCGTCGATGAGATCGTAGATCACGTTGTAGTAGCGAATTTCGATCCCCTCGTTTTCTGCTGCCGCGCGCGCCTTGTTGTCAGCGCGGGCATTGAAACCGATGATGATGGCTGAGCTGGTTATCGCGAGGCTGATATCGGTCTCGGAGATACCGCCTACGCCGCCAGAGACGATGTTGACCTTCACCTCTTCGTTGCCGAGATCGGCGAGGGCGCCCTGCAACGCCTCGAACGAACCGCGCACGTCCGCTTTGATAATGAGGTTGAGTGTCTCGACGGATCCCGCCGTCATGGTCTCGAACATGTTGTCGAGCTTGGCCGCTTGCTGACGCGCGAGTTTGGAGGATCGCATCTTCTCCTGTCGGAAGTCGGCGACTTCACGCGCTTTCTTCTCATTTTCGACAGCCACAACGGGATCACCAGCGTCGGGCGTACCATCAAGGCCCAAAACTTCGACCGGGATACTGGGGCCCGCCTCCTTAATCGGCTGGCCGTTTTCATCGAGCATGGCGCGCACACGTCCGTACTGCAGACCCGCGAGCACAATATCGCCCTGCTTCAGCGTACCCTGCTGAATCAGCAACGACGCAACAGCGCCTCGGCCTTTATCGAGTCGGGATTCGATCACGATGCCAGAAGCAGGCACATCGGCCGGCGCCGTCAGCTCAAGCACCTCTGATTGCAGCAACAATGCATCCAGCAGGTCGTCAATGCCCTGCCCGGTATGCGCTGAAACCGGGATGAACTGTGTATCGCCACCCCAATCTTCCGGAATCACTTCTTTTGCCGCCAGCTCGGTCTTCACGCGCTCGGGGTCAGCCGCTTCCTTGTCGATCTTGTTGACTGCCACCACGATCGGCACATTCGCCGCACGCGCATGCTGGATCGCCTCTTCGGTCTGCGGCATCACACCGTCATCTGCGGCGACCACCAAAATGACAATATCGGTCGACTTCGCCCCCCGCGCCCGCATCGCGGTAAACGCGGCGTGGCCGGGTGTGTCGAGGAAGGTGATCATCCCCTTATCGGTTTTCACGTGATAGGCGCCAATGTGCTGGGTAATACCCCCCGCCTCACCACTGGCCACACGGGATTCACGGATATAGTCCAGCAGTGACGTCTTGCCGTGATCAACATGGCCCATCACCGTCACGACTGGTGCTCTGGGTTCAGGCGTGCCCTCCTGGCTGGCCAACGTCTCCTCGAGGCGTTCCTCAACCTCCTCGTTACTCTTGAGCACAACGCGATGGCCGAGTTCTTCCACCACCAGCGTCGCCGTATCCTGATCGAGCATCTGATTGATCGTGGCCATCACGCCAAGGTTCATCAGCTCTTTAATCACTTCACCTGCTTTGACCGCCATTTGTTGGGCCAAATCGCCGACGGTGATGTTTTCCGGGACATTCACGTCGTAGATAATTTTTTCAGTGGGCTGCTCAAAGGCATGCTGGTTGGGCTCATCGGAGAGCTTTTTGCGCCGGCCTCCACGACGACGCGCAATACCCGCCTCTGCCGCTTCAAGGTCATTAATAGAAAGGTTGTGGCCACGCTGCTTACCTCGCGCACCGGGGACACCACCGCGCTCTAGGCGGCCTTTACCCGGCCGACGACGCAGCTCGTCCCGAGTCTTGGTGGCGTCATCTTTTGATGGCGCGGCATGCAAGCGTTTGGGCTGCTTGCGCTCGCCGTCCCTACCAGTCGCCTGTGCGGCGCCCTCTTCAGCTTGCCTCGCGGCTTCCTCGGCCCGCGCTTTGGCGGCAGCCTCGAGCTCCAGTTGCCGCGCCTGCTCCTCTGCCTTTCGACGGGAGGCAGCGCGCTGCCTAAGCAGCTCGGGGTCGTCACTGTCAGAAGCCGTATCCGTCGCGCCCGCTACTTCAGCGAGGACTGGTTCAGGCGTTGCCGCCTGATCCGCCACTTCCTGAGCCGCGTCAGCACTGGCATCGGCCTCTGCCTCGACCCCCTCTGCATCCTCTCGCTTGACGTAGGTGCGCTTCTTGCGGACCTCGACGTTGACTGTCCGCTTGCCAGCGCCACCGGCACGCAGGGTGCTCACTGACTTGCGCTTTAGGGTGATCTTTTTCGGTGCGCCGGCACGCTCACCATGGCTTTTTTTCAGGTGCGCAAGCAGTGTCTGCTTGTCTTCTTCAGAGACGGCCTCATCGGCCGAGGCATGGGGCAAACCCGCATCCTTCATTTGCGAGAGCAACCGGTCCACCGATGCACCCACCGTCTCTGCCAATTGCTCTACTGTCACTTGTGCCATGTCTCTCTCCCTAACCGCTCAGTACCTGAAGTGCTATGCCGCATGAATCCGTCAAGCGGTGGCCTCTTCCTCCTCAGCGAACCAAGGGGCGCGGGCAGTCATAATCAGCTCTGCCGCGCGCTCTTCTGTCATGTCTTCAATATCCAGCAAGTCGTCAACGCCCTGCTCTGCCAGGTCTTCCATGGTAACAATGCCCTTACTGGCCAATACATAAGCCAGATGCTTGTCCATGCCGTCCATAGTCAGCAGATCCTCAGCAGGCTCGTTGGCGTCCAACTCTTCCTCGGAGGCAATCGCCATCGTGAGCAACGCGTCTTTGGCACGAGCCCGCAGCTCCTCAGAGATTTCCTCATCGAAGCCTTCGATCGCATTCATCTCCTCAAGCGGGACATAAGCAATCTCTTCCAGCGTGGTGAAGCCTTCCTCGACCAGCACAGTGGCAATGTCCTCATCGATATCCAGCGCAATCATGAAGCGCTCTATGACTTCCCCCGCCTCGGCCTCTTGCTTTTCAATCGCCTCATCCACGCTCATCACATTGATGATCCAGCCGGTCAGATCGGAAGCGAGGCGCACATTCTGGCCACCACGGCCGATCGCCTGCGCGAGATTGTCCTCTGCCACCGCGACTTCCATGGTCGAGTTGTCTTCATCCACGACGATGGATTCCACTTCAGCGGGGGACATGGCATTGATCACCAATTGCGCTGCGTTGTCGTCCCAGAGAATGATGTCCACGCGTTCGTTATCGAGCTCGTTCGAGACCGCCTGAACCCTTGAACCCCGCATGCCGACGCAAGCGCCCACCGGGTCAATGCGCTGATCGCCCGTCTTGACCGCAATCTTGGCTCTGGAGCCTGGGTCTCTAGCTGCCGCTCTAATTTGAATGACACCCTCGGAAATTTCGGGGACCTCAATTTTGAACAGCTGCACCAGCATTTCCTGACAAGCGCGCGACAGAATCAGCTGCGGACCCCGCGCTTCCGTATTAATTTCAGTCAAGATTGCCCGCACCCGATCGTTGATGCGGAACGTCTCACGGCCGACCAATTCGCCGCGGGGCAAAAGGCCTTCGGCGTTATTCCCCAGATCGACAATGATGTTGTCGCGGGTCACTTTCTTGACGGTGCCGGCCAGAAGCTCGCCTTCCCGGCCCCGATACTCATCCGCGATTTGAGCGCGCTCTGCGTCTCTCACGCGCTGAACGATTACCTGCTTAGCTGTCTGCGCCGCAATCCGGCCAAAGTCGACGTTTTCGACAACTTCTTCGTGGTAGTCGCCGGGCTGCAGTGCCGTGTTCACCTCAGCGGCCTCTTCGGTCGTAAACTGTGTGCCCAAAAGCGCCAGCTCGGTGTCCGGCATCACCAACCACTGGCGCTTGGTCACGTAGTCGCCCGATTCTCGGTCGATAGTGACCTGAATATCGGCCTCTTCGTCGTAGCGTTTCTTGGTGGCAGTGGCCAGGGCCAGCTCGATCGCTTCGAAAATAATGTCCTCTGAGACACCTTTTTCCGTTGATACCGCCTCAGCAACCATCAAAATTTCTTTGTTCATCGTTTCACTCTCGCTTTGATGGAAAGCCGCCAATCTGGAGCTTTCCCGCGGGGTAATACCCCTTCACTACTTGCCCTGACCGATCTCCAGCCGGGGAAACACCCTCGCGCGATCCACAAACCGCAAGGGCAGTTCAAATTCCTGATCGTCTACCACCACGACCACCGTCTCGTTGTTGGCCGCAAGCAGGATCCCCTTGTAGCGGCGCCTGCCTTCGACCGGCAATCTCAACCGGACGTCAATCATCTCCCCTACGTACGGGGAATAATGCTCGGGGCTGAACAACAGCCGATCGACCCCGGGCGAGGACACCTCCAGGGTGTACCCACTGCTGATGGGGTCCTCAACGTCCAGTACCCCACTCACCTGATGACTGACCGCGGCGCAGTCATCCACGCTGATGCCCGCATCCGCCTCTATATAGAGCCGCAACGTGGAGCGTTTGCCGGGGGAAATCAGCTCAATCCCCCATAGCACATACCCCATCGCCTCAACTGTCGGCTGCAAAAGCTGCGTCAATTGCGCTTCCTTGCCCGACATGCTTGCGTCCTCCCGGCTACTTTTCTCTCGGCCACAAAAAAGCCCCAAAAGGGGCTTCCGAGGCGATGACAAGCGAGCAACGAGCTGCCATCGAATTGGTAGCGGGGGCCGGATTTGAACCGACGACCTTCGGGTTATGAGCCCGACGAGCTACCAAGCTGCTCCATCCCGCGTCCGGATGCATCAATTAAGT
>CAXEVD010000003.1:0-18009 GCA_963999395.1 uncultured Halieaceae bacterium | reverse complement strand
CCAGTCACCAACCCGCATAGCGGTCAATAACCCGTCGTCGCTCCAGTAGTAGAAGGTATTCCGCGGGCCGCGGGCTGCTTCACCGGTGAGATAAGGCAGAAAGTCGTAACCATCCAAATGGTTATGATAATCACGGCCATTGATGTTCACGCCGGCCTTCAGTTCTTCGGTCACCGTCGGTCGACCCGCCGCAGTCATAAGCGTGGGCACCCAGTCTTCGTGCGACATCATGTCGTTCAGAATCGTGCCCGCGGGGATCTTGCCCGGCCAACGAATCATGGCTGGCACCCGGAAACCCCCTTCCCAGTTGGTGTTCTTCTCGCTTCTAAAAGGCGTAATCGCCGCATCGGGCCAAGTGTTAAAGTGCGGCCCGTTGTCGGTGCTGTAAAAAACGATTGTGTTATCCGCGATGCCGAGCTCATCGAGCTGATCCAGCAGTCGGCCGACCAGATTGTCGTGACCCACCATGGCGTCGTTATAAAACCCCTGACCGGACAAGCCCTCTTCCTCTTCCGGGGTATGCGTCCAAAAATGCATGCGAGTGGAGTTGAACCAAACGAAGAAAGGCTTGTCATCCTCCGCTGCGCGCTGAATAAACTGCTGGGCGCTGTCGAGGAACTCAAGATCGACTGTCTCCATGCGCTTTTTGTTGAGCGGTCCGGTATCCGTCACGCGACCGTCGGCAAAGCTGTGGACGACTCCGCGGGGTCCAAAGCGCTCACGAAAAGCCGGGTTCTGGGGGTAGTCGGGATCCTCAGGTTCCTCCTCGGCATTCAAGTGGTAGAGGTTGCCGAAGAACTCGTCAAAACCGTGCTCGGTGGGCAAGAACTCGTTGCGGTCCCCTAGGTGGTTCTTGCCAAACTGCCCCGTAGCGTAGCCTTGTTCTTTTAGGAGCGTGGCGAGGGTCACATCTTCAGGCCGGATGCCCAGATCAGCGCCCGGCACACCCACCTTCGTCAGACCTGTGCGAATCGGGGACTGTCCGGTAATGAAGGCAGAGCGTCCCGCAGTGCAGCTTTGCTGCCCATAGTAGTCGGTGAACTTGGCGCCCTCGTTAGCAATACGATCAATGTTAGGGGTTTGGTAGCCCATCATGCCCATGTTGTTGGTGGACAAATTCCAGAAGCCAATGTCGTCACCCCAAATCACCAAAATATTGGGACGCTCCATAGCGCCTGCCGCGGCGCTGAACCACCCAATCAGTAAGGCAACCACCTGCAAAATCTGACGCAACATGCATCCCCCTTAAGTGACTTTGTTATTGGGAAGGGGCGCAAGATAACCCAACCGGAAACAATAGGCGATGCGGACAGCCCCTTTTAGGGGGCTTATAGTGCGGCTTGTTCTGGAGAAATCGTCATGGGATCAGTGGTGTTCAAAGGGCAGTCGGTGCGTCCCGGAAAAGTGGTATGCGTAGGCAAAAACTACGCCGCCCATATCGAGGAAATGGCATCAGTCCCCGCCGAGAACATGGTCGTGTTTATGAAACCGGCGACGTCAATTGGCACTGAGTTGTTCGCGGCACTTGATGAGCCGCTGCACTATGAGGGAGAAATTTGCCTCCTGATGCAGGGGGGAGAAGTCGCAGGCGTCGGCTTTGGTCTGGATCTCACCAAACGTGACACCCAGGCAAAGCTGAAAGCCGCTGGGCTGCCTTGGGAGCGCAGCAAAGCGTTCACCGGCTCGGCATTGTTCAGCGAGTTTGTCGCAGCACCCAAGGACCTCTCTCAACTCGGCGTGGAACTGGTGGTCGACCATGCCGTGCGACAAAAGGGCGATGTCAACCTCATGCTTTACCCACCCGACGTGATTCTCAAGGAACTCAATCAGTTTCTGGTTCTGGAAGACTTCGACATCGTTATGACCGGCACGCCAGCAGGCGTGGGTGCGATCCAGGCGGGCGAGCGGTTCTGCGGGCGGGTGTTCCATGGTGAGCAGGAACTGGTCAGCGCCGAGTGGCTGGCCCAGTAAGGGCGATGAATTTTCTGTTTCAGTGATTGTCACGCGCTGGCTTTTTCAGTAACGTCGAAGAAACCAGTGAGCGAGACCCATGCAAGCGATTCTCAAGCTGGACGTGTCAGGTCAACCCCGAGGATGGCTGACATTGAACGAGGCGGTGACCGCCTACGCCCGCGGCGATGTTCTGTATGGCATCGGGGAATCCCTCCCCCCGGTGCTGGGGGGCATCCAACGCCTCACGGGCATTCGCTCAGAAATTATCCTGCAACCAATTGTCGCGCTCGAAGGGCAGGTGATGAACCACTTCACGCCGCCGCTATGCAACCGCACGCTGTTTCGGCGCGATGATCATCGCTGCCTTTATTGCGGAGGTCAGTTCAGCCGCAGTGAACTCACGCGGGATCATGTCGTGCCCATTTCCCGCGGCGGCAGCGACAAATGGGAAAACGTGGTCGCGGCCTGCAAACGCTGCAACTGGCTGAAAGATTGCCAGACGCCTGAAGAGGCCCACATGCCGCTTCTTGCCGTGCCCTTCAGGCCCAACACTTTCGAGTGGCATTTTCTAGCCAAGGAGCGGGTCCTAGCGGATCAGATGGAGTATCTCTCTCAGCAGTTCAAGGCCGAGCGAGACTGGGCCAACTAACCCTGCTCCAAAGCCCTTTTACCCCAATACACGACCTCCCCCTGTAGCGACACCCGGTTGCAGTGGTGATCGGTCACGCGACCCCTCACGTAGGAATAGCGTTGCTCGACGCTCACGCTTTCTGTCAATAAATTGCATTGAGTATCGGGTACGCTAGACGCGTAGAAGCTCGGCGTGACGCGATTTTGCAAAGGAACCCTGATCCCTGTGGCCACCGATAAGATCATTTCATTGATTGGTATGCCGGGTAGCGGCAAGAGCACCATCGGCACCGCCTTGGCCACGCGGTTGGATCTTGAGCTGGTGGATGCGGACGGCCTGATCGAGGCGCAGGAAGGCCAGTCACTTCAAGAAATCATGGATGGCAGGGGTAACGCGGCGTTCCGGGCCATCGAGGAGCAGGTATTAACTGGCATGCCCCTATTCCCTTCGGTGATCTCTACCGGCGGCTCCGTGATCTACAGCGAGGCCATCATGGCGAGGCTCAGCGCTGCCTCTACCGTGGTGTACCTGCGCGCACAATTCGACACGATTGAGTACCGCGTATCCCTCGCACCCCAACGTGGCATCGCCGCCGAGGGCGAGCAAACCCTTCATGACCTCTACGAGGAGCGGGTGCCCCTCTACGAGCGATACGGTGAAATCGTGATCGACTGCGATGATGCAACGCCTAACGAGATCGTCGAGACCATCGCCGCGCAATTGAGCTGACGCTCACCCACTTAGAAGCCGCCTTCTAAGCGATACGGTTACTGATACGCCACCGGCTGTTGGGTAAACAATCAACTACGTGCGCCAACCTGTGTAGGCTTCACCGCCCGGCGCGGGCGCGCAAACTGCGGCAGCGCGTTATCAGAGCAAAATCGTCAGGGGAAACTTGCCTTTATACATCCAAAAAAAGCACAGCACTTAGCTTAATTTGTTATGTGCGATATACCCCTTCAGACCAAAAAATTTCTTGTGACCTGAATAACACTGCGCTCTGATGGCGCGAACCAGCGGCCGTCGCTGGTCTTTTGTTCAGGATCATCGGGAGGTGATTTATGGGTGAGAGAGATACCACTGCGGTAACGGAAGAACCAGCCGAGGAGTTTTTTGAGCCGGGTATGAGCGAACTGGCAGAAGAGGACTTTGAGTCACTGGACTTTGCCGAGGCGGTCACCGAAAAAGCGCTGAAAGCAGCGAAGCGTCGACGGGCTGAGGAGCGCCTGGAGATGCTGAGACTGCGAGAAGAGCTCGGCGATTACGACCTCGATTTCGGCGACGAACTCTGAGTCAGACGGGCCCTCAGGCACTTTCGGTCTGGTCACGAATTTCCTGCTGCCACTCGAAGACGTTGAGCTCAATAAAAACGAAGGCGAACAGCCAGAGCGCGGAGTCCCAGAAATCCAGGAAATCGCCCTTGAAGCCCCAATAAATCGCTGCCACCACCAGCGTGGTGTAGAGCACGACCTTCAGACTGTTGGCGAGACGCGCCATCGGTCGGGAGCCGCCTCCCCATCGGGTCAGTAATCTCACTTCGATCTCCAACAAGATCACCACCAGAATCCACGCAGCAGAATTAATGACGTCTACCAGCGCCAGTCTCTGACCTTCAAGTAATCCTGCTGGCGAAGCGATCACCCCGTCTAGGCCGGTAACAAGCCTCGTATCGGCGCCAAACTGACCGCAGTTCTCGGCCGTGAGCGATACAAAATCATCGAGCTTGACCATGTAGGACCAGCCTTCATTGACCCGCGCACAGGCCTCTCCGACCAAGAGCTCACTGGGCAACAATGTAAGCCACTCCCCAAAGTAACCGAGAAACGCCGTCACGATTGCTGCAGTACACAGCATGCGCATACCGTGAATGCCAAAACGCAGGAGGCCCTTTAAGCGTTCGTCGGGAATGACTGCTGTTTCCAGCTCAAACAGGAGTAACAAGATGACCCAGGCGAGGGTATCCAACGTGGCGGAAAAAAGTTGCACCCCCATCACCACATCTTCGCCGCTCGCGATGGCAAATCGCGCGCTGCCGATCTCTTCCGCGAGAAATAAAAAGATATTCAACGACAGTAGCGCATAGGTGAGATATTTCACCCAACGAAAAATCTGATAACCGAGGTCCGAATCCGTCACGCGCAATGGCCGAAAAACAATCGGGGCAGTCTTGCTGGCGCCGCGTTATACCTGAAGGAGCAGGTGCTCGCGCTCCCAGGAGCTGATCACGCGGTTGAACTCTTCGAACTCATCTAGCTTCACCGCAGCGTATGCGCGCATAAAAAGCTCGCCAATCATGGCCTGTAGCTCAGGGGTGTTGTTCAATTTTCGCACGCCCTCTTCCAGCGTCCGGGCAACACCAACACTGTCCTCGTTAGCAGTACCCTGATGCGGTTCTGTGGGTTGCAAATGCTGGCGCATGCCCAAAAGACCGCTGGCCAAGGTCGCCGTGATTGCCAGATACGGATTGGCATCCACACCCGGGAAACGATTTTCAATCCGGAGGTTCGCCGGATCGGAATTCGGCACCCGGAATGCGGTGGTGCGGTTATCAAAGCCCCAACTCAAGTTGATCGGTGCAGAGATATCGGGCGCAAGGCGACGGTATGAGTTCACGTTAGGCGCATAGAAGCTGATGAGCTCGGGCGTGTACCGCTGCAGACCACCCATGAACTCCATCATCGTCTGGCTCGGCTGACCGTCGTCGGTGGCAAAGATATTTTTGCCTGTCTCCAAGTCAATCACGCTCTGGTGAATGTGCATGGCCGAACCCGGCTCGCGCTGCATGGGCTTTGCCATGAACGTCGCGTACATGTTGTATCGCTGTGCGGTCTCGCGAACCGTGCGCTTGAAGACAAAGACCTGGTCTGCCATCGCCAGCGGGTCGCCGTGATTGAAGTTGATCTCCAACTGGGCCGCGCCGTTCTCATGAATCAGCGTGTCGACATCCAGCTGCTGCTGGTCTGCAAAGTCGTACATGTCCTCAACGAAATCCTCAAACTCTGCAACGGCATCGATGCTGTAGGAAAGACGTGCGACCTCGCGGCGACCTGAATGGCCCTTGGGCGGCATCAGCTCATAGTCGGGGTCGGTGTTTTTGTTGACGAGGTAGAACTCGACCTCGGGCGCCACCACCGGCTTGAGCCCGGCCTCTTCATAGAGCCCCAGCACATAACGCAGCACGTTGCGAGTCGACAGCGGATGCGGCTCGCCATCGGCCTTGTAGCAATCGGCAATAACCTGCCCGGTGGGCTCACGGCCCCAGGGCACCAATCTCAAGGTAGAGGCATCGGGTCTGAGCAACATGTCAGTATCGGTTGGCTCAACGAAATCCCAGTGGTCGTCGGTGTACTCACCGGTCACGGTTTGCACCATGATGGATTCGGGTAGCTTGATTTCCCGATTCGCAGTGAATTGATGCGCCGGTATAAATTTGCCACGGGCATTACCCGTCATGTCGGGAACGAGGCATTCCACCTCGGAGATTTTGTGCTCTTTCAGCCACGCCTCAATGGTGGCCATATCAGCAGAAGGCACCTGCGAAGCGTCATTCGCGCCCCCAGGACTGTACGCACCTGCTTGATTGGATGCCGTTTTATGGTTCGGCTCACTCATAACGCCCCGCGGGCAGCTCAACAAGCGCACAGTATCGGATGGCGTCTCGATACCGGCAAGCGGCATAATGCCAACCATGAATGACCGAATCGCCGGCCATACAGCAGGGAAATACCCCGATAGCTGGTATGCCGCCACAGCGCCGCTTCTGCCCTCGTTCCCGTCTTTAGAAGGCGAGGAAACTGCCGATGTGTGCGTGATTGGCGGCGGCTACACCGGTCTCTCTGCGGCCCTGCACCTGAAGAAAAAGGGCTATGACGTGGTGCTCTTGGAGACCCAGCGGGTTGGCTGGGGCGCCTCGGGCCGAAATGGCGGGCATGTCGGCACCGGCCAAAGGGCGGATCAAGCCAGCATCGAAAAATGGGTCGGGTTGGAGGCCGCCAAGGGTCTCTGGCAACTCGGGCTCGACGCGGTAGAGAAAGTGTGCGAGTTGATCGACGAGCACCAGATTGACTGCGAGCTGGGTTCCGGGAACTTGCACTTGGCCGCCAAGGCAAGCCACGCCGGAGAACTGCAGGAGGAGCTCGAGCACCTCGAGTCTCAATACGGTTACCAGCAGCTCTCGTACCTGTCACCTGACGCGGTGGCAGAACTAACCAGCGCCCAAGGTTTCTATGGCGCTTTACTGGATGACGGTTGCCGACACCTGCACCCACTGAAATATGCCGTGGGGTTAGCGCGAGCCGCGGCCCAGGCGGGCGTCAGAATCTACGAGCACAGTCGTGCTCAGCCGGCACCTAACGGCCAGTCCGGCGAAGTCAAAACTGCGCAGGGCCATGTGAAATCACAACACGTGGTGCTCGGATGCAATGCCTACCTCGGCAAACTCATACCTCGGCTGGCCAGCAACATCATGCCCATCAATAACTTCGTGATCGCCACCGAGCCCCTGCCCTCCCATCTGCTGCCACGAATCAACCGCGACAACCTGTCGATGTCCGACACGCTTTTCGTCATCAATTACTGGAAGCTTTCTGAGGACGGCCGCATGCTCTTCGGTGGCGGAGAAAACTACTCGAGCCGCTTCCCGCGAGACATCAAGGCCTTCGTGCGGCCCCATATGCTCAATATCTATCCGGAGCTTGAGGAGATCGACGTGGAATATGGCTGGGGTGGCGCCGTGGGTATCACAATGAATCGCATGCCAGACTTTGGACGCATGGGTGAACACCTGTGGTACGCCCAAGGCTTCTCGGGTCATGGGGTTCCCACCGCTACCATGGCGGGGCATTTGCTGGCGGAAGCCATAGACGGCGATACCAGCGGTTTTGACCTGATGGCGTCAGTGCCGACCCAAGGCTTCCCTGGTGGCACGCTACTGCGTTGGCCGGGTCTTGTGGCAGGGATGTTGTTCTACAGCTTGCGGGACAAGCTGGGTCGCTAGCGCTCTCGCCCGCCATCTGAGCGCCAGCAAACCGAGCACTAGTGCAACCAGAGCGGGTGCCGGTAACGTGGGGACCGGAACACTGGGCGGGCCTAGCAGCATCAGGTGCAACGTGGACTCTTTCTGAATGTTGTAGTCGGAGAGGGTCCGGCCAGCCTCCAATATCTTGCCTGCAAACACTAGCTTTATTCTGCCTGCGAGAACGCCCTCTTTGTCCTTAATCTTAGCTCTAACATTCTCGATGCTATCCGACGGCTCCACCTCGAGCGTGATGGTCTCGCCCATGAGCGTCTTCACGAATATCTGCATAGCCAGCGCATCGAGCGGAGCCAGCAATAAAACGCTCAGCATAAGACTCGCACTGAGAGTCGATATGCGGCTCATGGGGAGGACCTCTCCGCAGCAGCGCTCCGGTTGGGGCTGGATTTACCGCCACAGTTTGGACAGTATGTCACAGCGTCAAAGCGGTATCGGCGGTGTGACACATCTCTTTGCAAACTGCGAGGACAACCTGATGCTGATCTTACTTCGAATCCTAACAGCCCTATCTGGCCTAGGGCTTTTGCTCGTTGGCATCATCTGGTGGCTGCAACCGGCTACCGCAGCGGAGATACTCGGCGCCAGCCTGCTGGACGGCACCGGCCGCAGCACCCAAATCGGCGACTCGGGGGCATTTTTCATTGGCGTCGGCGGACTTTTGGCGCTGGGGGCTATCCGTAACCAAGCGGCCCTGGTGATGTCGGGCGGTCTGTTGGTCGGGCTGGTCATCCCCGGTCGCGTTTTATCCGCTACCACCCATGGCGGCGCCTGGACGCCGGACGAAATTGCTGGCGAATGCATTGTCTTGATTGTTGCTCTGTTGACCGCCGCAACCATTCGCCGACAAAACACGCAATCTGTCTTCCGGTAGACCCTGACAACACCTCATATGCTGCTCAAAAAACTCAAGGATCTGCTTGGGAAGGAAGACACAGCGACAACTGACGTCGAACATCGTGCGCTGGAACTCGCCTGCGCAGCCCTCATGTTTGAGGTGGCGCGGGCCGATTTTGCAGTCGAAGCGATCGAGCAAGAGACAGTCACTACGCAACTCACAGAGCAGTTCAATCTCAGCGCTGATGAAGTCTCCACCATCACCGAAGCCGCGGTTGAACAGGCGGACGCTGCTACCTGCCTTTTTGAGTTCACCCGCACCTTAAATGAGCTTGCATCGGCGCAACAGAAGCGTAATTTGCTGGCGATGATGTGGCGAGTGGCGATGGCGGATAACGCACTGAGTCAGTACGAGGAGCACGTAATACGTAAAGTCGCAGACCTGCTGTACCTACCACACAGTGACTTTATTGCTGCCAAGCAAAGCGCGATGTGATCTCAGCTGTCGGCGCAGCGTGCCCCCACTCCACATACTCTGCCTAGCGACTACCGCCCCGAGCGCTCACTAAGCAGCCCAGCACAATCAAACCTGTGCCCAAAAGGGTGCGCGCTGTGACGGGCTCGGCGAAAAACCACCACCCCAATATCGCCGCCCAAATAAACGCGGTGTATTCGATTACGACCAGCCGCTGCGCCTCGGCCTGCCTGTACGCCAGTGACATCAGCATCAGCGAGCCCACCGCGAAACCTGCCGCCAACGCTGCGCCGCCCCACTGATAGGTACTCGCGGGCCAGGACACCG
Source organism: uncultured Halieaceae bacterium (assembly GCA_963999395.1). Taxonomy (GTDB): domain Bacteria; phylum Pseudomonadota; class Gammaproteobacteria; order Pseudomonadales; family Halieaceae; genus Luminiphilus. Next base: position 8,754 of record CAXEVD010000003.1, on the reverse strand, counting down.
CGAACGGTACACCTACCAACATTATCAGGAATACGATGGTATTTTGATAAAAGGCTATCTCAAGCGGTCTTGCCACCAACGCCTGCATGCGCTGTAGCACCAAGTTGAAGGCGTACATCACTGCCGAGATCAGCACCGCGGCCATCCCTACCGCATCGCTGCCCTCATCGACCGCCAGTAGCTCGCCGCCGACAACCACCATGACTCCACCAAAGCCCAGCACCGCAGCGAGCTTGGCGTTGGCACCGATGCGCTCACCCAAAATGGGTACCGCGAGAAACAGCGTAATGATGGGGGCGATGAACGACAGGCCGATCGCTTGTGCCAGTGGAATGCGCGTCAGGCCGAAAAAGAACAAATAAGCCATGACCGCCGTCAGTGCGGCCCGAATAAGATGGATTTTCAGCACTCGCCCCGATGCTGGCACAGGGCGCGTAGGCAAATACAGTACCGCCACAATCAAAGCCCCCATGGCCATGCGCCAAAACATAGCGTTGTAAGTACCCATCGCCAGCGCCTGCCCTTTCATCACAGCGTCCATCATGGAAAAAAGCATGATGCCCAGCGTAGCTATCAGCATGGGATATTGGGCGACAGGTTTCATATTTTTCTATCTCAGCTGACAGCGCATGGCAGCAGTTTGAAAGGCCCGGGATGCCAGAAGGCACATTATGCTGTGGAGTACGCCCTGTGAGACCATCTGGGTCAGGTTTTACGAGCGGATTCGTGCTGATAAGAGGCCACTAAATGGCGACCGCGGAACAGCTGAATCAGGCAATCGCCTTAATTCAAGGCAACCAATGCGCCGATGCCGAAGCATTGCTTACACCCCTGCTCAACCAGTCAGCAACGGACGCCGATGTTTGGCAATTGATTGCTCTGGCACGCAAGGGGCAACTAGACCTGGCCGGCGCCGAGGTCGCGTTCAAACAATCGATTGATCTACATCCTGCACCAGCCGTTGTCACCAACCTCGGCAATCTCTACCGGCAGATGGATCGCGAACAGGACGCACTGGCGTGCTACAACCGCGCCATCGAGGCAGCGCCTTCGCATTTGCCCGCGAGAGTTAACAAAGGTCGCTCCCTACTTGCTCTATCCAGGCTTGAAGAGGCCACCACCCTTTACACCGACATCCTCGAGGAGCTGCCCGAGCACACCAATGCCCGCATTGGTCTTGCACAGTCATTGCAACGGCGCGGCCAGACTCGTGCAGCCACGTTACATTTCGAGAAAGCTCTGGCCCATGAGCCCGAAAACGCGGCCGCGCTCAATGGGCTTGGCGTGATGCAAAAGGTGTCAGGGCGCCCAAAAGAGGCTAGTCGCACCCTAAAACGCGCGGTGGCCTCTGCACCCACCGCACCGGAAGTGCGAACCAATCTGGCCAGTGCTCTGGCATTGTCTGGCGAGGAAACCGAGGCCGTTAACGCATACCGTGAAGCCCTGCGGCTGGACCCACTCAACCCAGAGCTACATGACTGGTTCAACGGTTACCTGAGCACACTGGCACATCCTGAGTACTTGCACTCCTACGCTGAAGCACTGGATCAACACCCGGCCGCGGGGCCACTGGCCATCGCCTATGCCCGTAAGTTGCTGCTGGGGCAGAAGGGCGAGCAGGCGCTGCAGGTATTGGCTGCCGTGCCGATCGGCGACGACCAGACTCGCGCCTATTTGGCCTGCGAACGCAGCCACATTTTTCGTGAAATGGGCGAGTTTGATGAGGCAGTGATCGCGGCTCGGGAAGCGCACCGGCTACTGCCAGACCTACCCCGTCATACGCTTGAGCTGGCTACAGCGATCATGGCTGCCGACGCCGACTACGAGGAGGCCGTTGAATGTTTGCTGCCGCTCACGTCATCCGAAGCATGCGGACAGGACACTTGGGCCGCCTACGCTACGGCACTGCGCTACGCAGAGCGCCGGGACGCATACGATCAACTCGTGGATTACGAGAAGTACGTGGGCCTGCGGCACATCGAGACCCCTGAAGGCCATGACAGTCTCACGGAATTCCTTCAGGCGTTGCGCGATCACCTGATGTCACTTCACATCACGCGGCATCATCCCGTAGGCCAATCGCTCCAACATGGCACCCAAACGCTTGATGACCTGTTCAGCCGGGACGAGCCCGTTATCGACGCGTTAAAGGTGGCGCTCGCAAACGCTGTCCGTTCCTTCACTGAAGGAATGCCCCCAAGTGAGGAGCACCCCCTTGCGCGCCGGCAGACTGGGCAGATCGCATTCTCCGATTCCTGGTCTGTGCTGTTGAGGAACAAGGGGTTCCACAAAAATCATTACCACTCTCACGGTTGGCTCAGTAGTGCCTTTTATTTAACCGTGCCTGATGTGGTCAGCGCAGGTGGCAAAGAGGGTTGGATTAAATTTGGTGAGCCGGGGTTTCGTGCAAGAAAGCCGCTCGGCCCCGAGTACTGGTTGCAACCGGAGGAAGGTGCACTGGCTATTTTCCCCTCTTATCTCTGGCACGGCACCGAGGCGCTACAAGGCGACGTAGAGCGAATGACCGTGGGTTTCGACGTGTTGCCCGCAACCCGCTGACCCCTGCCCTTATTGGGCAGCCGACCACCTCGAAATATCCAAGGCGCTTCTAGTTACCGCTCGGAACGCAGGCGGCGCGGTCAGTTCTGAAAAAACGCCGTCTTTTTGCCGCCATCCTCGGTGTAAACCGGTTCGCCCCGCTCGATGAGATAGGCCTGATTGGTGCTGCTCACAAACCCCACACCGCGCAGCAAGCTGGCCATTTGCTCGTAATAAGGGTGCTCGAAATGCGCCGCCAGACTGTCGCTGTCCTCCCATAACTCATAGACCTGCAGACGGGTGGGCACAGCCGGGTCAGGCGCAAAACAATAATCATGACAACCTGGCTCTTCCTCACGGGTCAATCGCTGCACATCTGCAACAAGCGCCACCGCCTCATCTCGATCCGATTGGCTGGCAAATTCCAGCGCTGCAACCACAATAATCATCGCTTCACTCTCTCTGACATAAAATTCATTAATCCCTGCATGGCGGTGTCATTTCCTCGCTATACGCACATCGACTCAATGAATAATCAAGCGATTCCCAGCCAGCCGAGCAGCGCAGTAAGGCCCATCAGATACATGCCCGGTAATTTTAAAAGCTGGGCGTGACCCATAACGCCCAATAAGTAAAAGAGCGCTGCACCCAACGCATTACCAACCAATACCGGGTAAGCGAGCAAAGCAAGATCGGGCTTCATTGCCACACAAATCAGTGTCGCACCACTCACCACCAGAAAAACGGTAAACATCTGCCAAGACACCAGACTTAGGGACTGGGTTAACGGCAAGAGCTCACTGGCTTTGATGTGGCCCATGTAGATTTTTCCACCGACCACACCATGAAACAGGGCGCCGGCCAGGGCAATTATCCCAGCAGCGGTGACGAGCGAAACTTCCATAACAGGCACCTCAGTAATGGCTCATAGCCGTCAATGTACCTGAAAGCCAGTGCGCAGGGATTACGGTTTGATGCTGACCCCGCCAACGTCGAGCCGTTTTTAGCTATCAACCCAACAATGAATCGCGCTTCATCTCCAGTGCCAGCACCAGCCACTGCTGAGATAACACTGAGTACTTTCGGGGGCCATTGGTGGGCGTGTTACACACCGGACCGCCAAGGTCTGGTCATCGCGTCGCCAGTTTGGCGTCGGAGCAGCAGTGCAACCAGCATCCAGACCAGCAAGAGGTAAGGGGTGTCAGAAATCAGATCGAGCGCCCAGGCCCGCTCATCAGCCAGGCCATTCGCAATCTGATCGGCATTCAGTGTCATGCCATGGGTAATGGAGACAGCAATCGGGATAAATTTCAGGCCCGCGGCCACCAGCAAACCAAAGTTGGCCCATGCCATCCCGCGCCACCAGCGGCTCCTCATCTTAACCCCCGCATCACTCCGGTTTTGTCTGTTCGCTGACCCACTATTTGACAGATCTCCTGTATTCGCGAGCTGCACGAAACGCTGCTAACCACCTTGTCTAGGACGCACTCAGGCTCTTTCAAACACGGCCGACAGATTGTTGGCCGGCATCTCGATGACCCTCGGATAAGCAAACCCCTGCTCCACTGCAACGTCCACCACGGCCTCCAGATCTCTCACGCCCCACTCCGGATCCTGAGATCGGAGCTGTTCGTCAAACGTCGCGTTGGAGGGCGCCGTATGCAACCGGTCTCGCTTAAATGGACCATAAAGCACCACTACAGCCCCTTGAGTCAGAACCTCAGCTGCACCCGTGAACAGTGCCTCGCAGCAGGGCCACGGTGAGATGTGCAACATATTGATATTTACGATCGCCGAGACCGGCGCGGGGAGATTGGCCTCAATAGGCCATACCGCGTCGCGTACATCGAGCTGGCGGGGCTGCAATAAATTCCCCGCACCAGATTCCTCGCGCCAGGCTGAGATCGATGCAAGATTGGCGACATCTCTGTCCGTGGGCAGCCAGTGACGCGTAGTGAGGTGCTGTGCAAAGAAAACGGCGTGTTGCCCAGTGCCAGAGGCGATCTCCAAAACCGTACCCTGATCGGGAAGAGAATCTTGGAGGACAGCCAAAATCGCTTCGCGGTTTCGCTCGGTGGCGGGCGCGCAGCGTTTGGTCATTGTGTCACCCTACCCCGCGAGAAAAATGGCGAGCATGGGTATGAGCAGAATCAAACCGCCCGCCACCAGTAATAAGACTTCGATCCGACCACGCCACTTGGGGCGTTTGCCATTGGAGTTCTCGGGGTCGTTGCTCATGACTAATATGCTCGCATACTGAGCGCACATAATGGGATGTGCATCGGCTGCCGGCAAGAGCAGGCGAGCTACTCATCACTGGCAATACAATTGGCTACTAGGCCGCGACCTTGAATCGCTTTGGACGCTCAGCGCCCAATTCGATGCGCTGTTTGAGTGCCTGCAAAATTTCGTTGGCTGTCGTAAAGTCGCCACAGTGCCGGGCAATCCAGTAAAGCTTCGCCATGCTGCGATCACTCATGCGCTGATACAGACCCATCTCACCGCCTCCCGTGAATAAACGCATTCGGTGGCATCGAGGTCTTCCGTGACGCGACTTCAGTGGAGCGGTGCTTCCGGAGCAGTACTCACCCTGAAATACATTTCAGTATGGCGCTCAGCCGAGTGCTCGCCTTCACTCGATACGCCAAAGCGTTAACCGGTTGCGCCAGGGCAAACAGGCAGAGGGACAGCGACCGTCATGCTTTTGTGGTAAACATGGATAAAAACAACATCAATCCAAGGGGGAACCACATGCTGGACATCAATTCTTTCGACGAAAACGCGATTACCTGGCGCGAACTGCCCGACGTGGAGCACCTTTGGCTGTCGATCCTGGATGTCGACGAGACTGCCAAAATCGTCGACGTATTATTCCGATTTGCGGCAAACGAAAAAATTGTGCTTCACCGCCACGTCGCGGCATTTCACACCTTTGTCGTAAAAGGTGAGCACCGAATCTACACACCAGAGGGTGAACTCAAAGAGGTGCGGCCGGTAGGCACCTATAAAGCCGGTAAAGCTGATCCGGAACCGCATACCGAAGGGGGCGGCGACACGGACGTGGTGATTTTGTTCAGCCTGCGCCCTTACTGTGACGGGCCGATCTATGAAATTCGCGACGACGACAGAAATATCGTCGACACCATGACCTTTGATGGCATGAAGGAGCTCTACGCGGAAGCTGCATAGGCTCACACGAGACAAGGAGGGTCAAATCCACGGGCCGTATGCCAGGGGCTGTGCGGCAAACAAAACCCAGGGGGAACAACATGAAACTTTTTGTGACGCTACTCGCAGCGCTCTTCTCCACGTTCGCGCTCGCTGACGACCACCGACCCAACAGTAAGTACTATGGGTTCTATCATTTTATCGCGCCAGACCCGGCCGCCGTGGTTGCGGCGACCGACAAGTTCTATGCATCAGACTGCGGTAAAGCCTATCCGGCCGATGTGGGTTTGGCCGAAGAGGTATTTAACGGTGCGTATCAGTCAACGCACTTTTTCATCAACACCTATCAGAACGCAGCGGATCAGGAAAAAGCTGCTGAGATCTTCCGAAGCTGTCCAAGTGGCTTGGAGTTTTTGGCGGATCTTAACGCCGCAGGCGTGATCCCCACTCGGGAGTATCTGGGCTTTGCGCTGATCGAAGAGGGTGACTGGAACCAAGATCTCGTGTTCGCCAAGTTTGATGTGATCATCGAGCCTCAGAACCAGCGCGCGTATGCCGCAGCCTACGCCAAGATGATGAGTGCCGCGGCTGAAGATGTCGGCTTGCGATCTTGGGGTAATGACCTGGTCGGCTTCGGTAACGACATGTTCACCAACTGGGTGTATCTGGGCGCAGAGAATCTGACGCAGCTCGATCAGATCCAGCAATCGCTATTCGCCCATCCCGCCTACGCAACCTTTGCCAAAGAGACTGCGGGCATCCGGGTGAACGTGAATACGACCCAGCTGCAGTTCTTGAAGGCCTACCCGCGCCAAGAATAAAACTGTCACTTTTTGGTGCCCCGCCCGCCATCCGTGGCGGGGCAAACCAGTTAAACAGACTTGCTCAGTGAACATGACGGTTTGCGTCAAGCAGTGATGTTGTAACAATCAAAACAACGCTGTCGATAGCCGCTGCAATGGCTATCGGTATTCAGACTGCCCACGCCAATAATGTGGTGGTGGATATGTCTCAGGTACAGGACTACAACCAGTATCAAATGGACCTGCAGCAATGTGAGGGTCTTGCTGTGCAGAATCAGCCGGACGCGCCTCAGAGTGAAGCTGTTGCCGGCACTGCAGTGAGAGGCGCCGCCGCAGGTGCCGTCAGCGGTAGTTCGGGGTCCAAGGCGGCCAAAAAAGGTGCGGAAGTCGGCGCGATTGCCGCAGCCAGCCGCAACCGCCGCGCCGCGAGCGCCAATGCCAGCGCGCAGGCGGATCAAATCGTGAAGAACTGCAAGCGCGGACGGGGCTACAACGTTCTGAACTAAAAGCGGCTCTCGCTCTGGCGTGGCCGCTTGCCCACTGCGCTACTCACCGGTTGGGCTGATACCTCTGCTGGCTTACCGTTACCCAAGCTTGGGGTGGCACAAGCACATCGCCGGCCCACGAGAGCGTTTTCCTAAGGGGCAATCTCACCATAAGCGGCGGCAAAAGCGGCCACCGCCTTATCTAAATCGTCTTTGGTGTGACCCGCGGAAATCTGCACGCGGATGCGTGCCTTGCCCTGGGGCACAACCGGATAGAAAAACCCGATGGCATAGATGCCGAGCTCCAGCAGGCGCTCGGACATTTTTTGCGCCACGACCGCATCGCCCAACATCACCGGCACGATCGGATGGTCCCCTTCCGGCACGGCAAAACCGTTGGCCTGCATTTGCTCGCGAAAGTACCGCGTATTCTCGTGGAGCATATCGCGCAGCGCCGTTGAGGACTCGAGCATATCGAGCACTTTGAGTGACGCCGCACAGATAGCAGGGGCAAGGGTGTTGGAGAAAAGGTAGGGCCGCGAACGCTGCCGAAGAATATCGATAATTTCCTGGCGCCCGGCGGTAAAACCGCCCGAGCCGCCACCCAGCGCCTTGCCAAAGGTGCCGGTGATAATGTCCACCCGATCCATTACGCCGCGGTATTCATGCACCCCGCGCCCCTGATCACCCATAAAGCCAGTGGCGTGGCAGTCGTCGTGATGCACCATTGCGCCGTAGGTATCGGCCAGATCACAGATCGCATCCAGCTGGGCGATGGTGCCATCCATCGAAAACACGCCGTCTGTCGTGATGAGGATTCGCCGGGCGCCCGCGTCGCGCGCTTCCTGAAGGTTGGCCTCAAGGTCGGCCATGTCATTGTTGCGGTAGCGGTAGCGTGATGCCTTGCAAAGCCTGACACCATCAATAATGGATGCGTGATTCAGCTCGTCCGATATCACCGCGTCCTCTGGCCCGAGAATCGTCTCAAAGAGCCCCGTATTGGCGTCAAAGCAAGCCGCATAGAGGATGGTGTCTTCCATACCCAGAAACTGACTGACCCGCTGCTCCAGCGTTTTATGAATGCCCTGCGTGCCACAGATAAACCGCACTGATGCGGCCCCAAAACCCCATTCACTGAGGCTGTCGCTCGCCGCCTGCATGACCTCGGCGTTATTGGCTAGACCAAGATAGTTATTGGCGCACATATTGACTACGTTGGCGCCGCCCTCGAGGGTGATGTCATTCTTTTGGTCAGAGGCGATGACGCGCTCGGTCTTCCATAGCCCGGCAGCTTTGATCTCAGCAATCTCCGCGGCGTAGCTCTCTTTCGCTACCTGATAACTCATGTCAGTCCTTCCAATCCAGAATCACTTTGCCCGACTGTCCCGAGCGCATGATGTCGAAGCCTTCCTGAAACTCGCTGTAGTGGAAGCGGTGCGTAATGATGCGTTCGATGGGCAAACCGCTCTGGATCATCATCACCATCTTGTACCAGGTCTCATACATCTCTCGGCCATAGATGCCCTTGATGTTCAAACCTTTAAAGACCACGTCGGTCCAGTCGATGCCGGTATCGTCGGGCATGATGCCCAGCATGGCGATGTTGCCGCCATTGATCATCTTGCTGAGCACGTCTCTGAAGGCTGCAGGTGAGCCCGACATTTCGAGGCACACATCAAAGCCCTCAAGAATGCCCAAGCTTTCCATAAAGTTCCGCGTGATTTCCTGCTTGGCGACGTTAATGGGCTGTACCTTGGGCA
>CAXEVD010000002.1:0-23284 GCA_963999395.1 uncultured Halieaceae bacterium | reverse complement strand
GCCCGGTGGCGGTGCATTCAGCGGTAGCGCAGGACCACCCAGCGCGGGTGGCCCGGAAAAATCAAATTCGTCCGCTTCCAGCCCCGCCAGATCGGTCAGGTGACTGCCCAGCGCATCCAGCCGCGTCACATGCGCCTGCAGGCTCGCGAGACGTCGGGTCATAGCCGTCAGACGGGATTGCGCCTCAACACCCATTTGCGCCAGCGATTCGGCGCGATCAACCGCCTCCTGCTCCTGCGCGGAGACGCGGGCAGCCTGCTCAGAGGCAATGCCTTCGCCAAAACCCAGCTGATAGCTCACTGCCACCAGACCTAGGGGTGCACCGATAAAACAGGCTGACAGTAGCGCCAACGACCATTTCCCCAGCTCAAGGGTCCGGGACGCCGCGTGTCGATTGAGAAGGATTAATTTCAAGTCAGGGTATCGCTGAGATCAGGTGGCGAATGATGCCATTTTCGGCGGGTCAGGGGAACCAAAGCCTGTCACCGAAAAGGCCCTTTGGACATCTTTCGGAGCAAGAAATAGACGGGAATCGGGCGGTGTAAACGGGCCTCAGCGCGATGCGCACGGGCGTGAAGCGCATGTGGCGAGTGCCGCTGTTGGCATAGGCCTGTGGTTCAGGCCAACTGCAGATCCTGCGGCAAGGCCCAGTCCAGTGGCGCGTCGGCCTCGTCCTCAAAGGTCACCCACTCCCAGCTCTGGGGGTTATCAAATAAGGCTCGCACCAAGCGATTGTTGAGCGCGTGGCCTGATTTGATGCCCTCGTATTCAGCGAGGAGCTGATGCCCGGCAAGATACAAATCGCCTATGGCATCCAGCATCTTGTGCTTCACAAACTCGTCGTCGTAGCGCAGGCCACCCTCATTGAGGATGCGATAGTCATCAATGACGATCGCATTATCCACGCTGCCGCCGCGGGCCAGCCCGCGCGACCGCATATATTCGAACTCATGGACAAAGCCGAAGGTTCTCGCACGGCTGATCTCGCGCACGAAGGCCTCGCTACTGATATCCAGTGTGGCGCGCCCGGACTGCTCCCGGAACACGGGATGATCAAAATCGATGGCAAAGGTGACTCTGAAGCCGTCGTAGGGTTTAAGCGTTGCGGTTTTATCACCGTCGCTGACGGTGATCGGCTCAGTCACCCGGATACAGCGTTTGGCCTCTTGCTGTTCTTCGACACCAGCTGACTGCAACAGGTATACAAAAGGGCCCGCGGAGCCGTCCATGATTGGCACTTCTGCCGAGTCCATATCGATGTAGGCATTGTCGATACCCAAACCGCAGAACGCCGACAGCAGATGCTCTACGGTCGTGACTTGGGCCTCGCCTGAGCCCAGGCTGGTGGAGAGATCTGTCTCATCGACCCAGTCCGCCCGGGCGGGGATGTCCCGGACCGGACTAAGGTCGGTGCGACGAAACACGATGCCGGTGTCCGCTGGCGCCGGACAAAGCATCATGCCCACCTTATTGCCGGAGTGAAGCCCCACGCCCGTCGATTTGATCGACTCCCGCAGGGTGCGTTGCCGCAGCATAGTTATCCCCTCTGATCAGGGGGGACATTACTAGGCCCGGCTACCGCAATCCAGCGCTACTGCCCCGACTATTTACGCCAATCGAGGCTTTACACTGTCTTAATCAGACAGCGTGTCAGTCGGCCTGACGTCGCAAAAAGGCGGGGACATCGAACAACTGCTCGTCGAGATCCTCGTCTAATTTGACGGCAGCCTGCCCATCCACAGTCGTCGTGGCCTGACGCCGCTTACCAGGCGGCAGATCGTAGTCCTCGTAGTCAGCGCCCGATGTGGTGGTACGCGCTGCGACCGAAGGCTCCACCGTCGTCAGAGTCGGACGCGCCTCGGCGTTGCGAAGCCCTGTTGCCACCACGGTAACCTTGAGGCTGTCAGTCATGTCCGGGTCAATCACCGTGCCAACCACCACCGTGGCGTCCTCAGAGGCAATGTCCTCTATCGTGGCGCCCACCTCAGAGAATTCACCGAGGGAGAGGTCGAGACCGGCCGTAATGTTCACCAGAATGCCGCGTGCACCGCTGAGATCAATGTCATCCAGCAGCGGACTGTTAATCGCACGTTCGGCGGCTTCCCTGGCGCGGCTTTCACCGCTTGCGCTGCCCGTACCCATCATCGCAGACCCCATTTCCGACATCACCGTGCGCACGTCGGCAAAGTCGACGTTCACCAGGCCAGGCCGGATTATCAGATCAGCAATACCTTGCACCGCACCCAACAGGACGTCGTTGGCCTCCTTGAAGGCATCCAGCAGTGTGGTATTAGAGCCCAGCACCTCCAACAGCTTCTCATTGGGAATCGTGATCAGAGAATCGCAGTGTTGCGCGATCTCCGTGAGCCCCTCTTCCGCAGTATTGAGTCGCTTCTTGCCCTCAAAACTGAACGGTCGTGTGACCACTGCGACGGTGAGAATACCCAGCTCTCTGGCCACTTCGGCGACGATCGGCGCAGCGCCCGTCCCCGTACCACCGCCCATGCCCGCCGTCACGAACACCATGTCCGCTCCGTGCAAGGCGTCGGCGATGCGGTCACGATCTTCGAGGGCCGCCGCTCGCCCCACCTCGGGGTTGGCGCCGGCGCCCAGGCCTTTCGTAATACCTGCGCCCAACTGCAGCACCGTTTTCGAACTGATATCCGAAAGGGCCTGCGCGTCAGTATTGGCGCAAATAAAATCCACACCGTCGACCTGGTGATCGATCATGTGGCGAACGGCGTTACCGCCACCGCCACCAACACCGATCACCTTGATCACGGCACTTTGTGGTGCACTGTCTACTAGTTCAAACATCGTTTTCTCCCCTTTTCTAAAAAAGCTCCAAACCGCAGAGCTCTGCCAAAAATCGTTGTCCTGAAAATTTAAAAGTGCCGTGCAAACCACGTTTTCACGCGACCTGCGAAGCTGATGCCTTCTGACTCCGCGTCCTGCCGCACCCGCGCGCCATCCCGAGTCTCTTCCGCGCCATACAGGAGCAGACCCACTGCCGTGGCATAAATCGGATTACGGATAATGTCGTGCAGGCCTCGCGCGTATTGCGGTGCCCCCACTCTGACCGGCATGTGGAAGATCTCCTCTGCGAGATCCACCGCGCCTTCCATCTTTGATGTGCCGCCAGTCATTACAATGCCAGCGGCTATCAGTTCTTCGTAGCCGGAGCGTCGCAGCTCCGACTGAATGAGCGTGAACAATTCGTCATAGCGAGGCTCCACGACTTCCGCGAGCGATTGTCGAGAGAGATCTCTAGGCGGGCGATCGCCAACACTGGGCACCTTGATCGTCTCGTCAGGCCCCGCCAACTGGGTCAGCGCGCAGGCGTAGCGGATTTTGATTTCCTCTGCGTGCTGGGTCGGAGTGCGCAGCGCCATGGCGATGTCATTGGTCACCTGGTCGCCGGCAATCGGAATGACACCGGTATGGCGTATCGAGCCGTCCGTAAATATGGCGATATCCGAAGTCCCGCCACCAATATCAACCAGACAAACACCCAGATCCCGTTCGTCCTCTGTGACCACCGAGTAGCTGGACGCGAGTTGCTCCAGAATGATGCCGTCGACCGACAGTCCGCATCGCTCAATACACTTTTCGATGTTCTGTGCCGCATTCACAGCACAGGTCACAAGGTGCACTTTGGCTTCAAGCCGGACGCCCGACATACCGAGCGGCTCTCGAATCCCTGACTGGTTGTCGATGACGTACTCCTGCGGGAGCACGTGCAAGACTTTCTGGTCGGCGGGGATCGCCACGGCCTGCGCTGCATCGATCACGCGGTCAATGTCTTGCTCAAAGACCTCCTGATCGCGAATCGCCACAATGCCGTGGGAATTCACCGAGCGAATATGACTGCCAGCAATACCCACGTACACGGAGTGAATCTGACATCCCGCCATTAGCTCGGCTTCTTCCACCGCGCGCTGTATTGCATTGACCGTGGACTCGATATTGACCACGACACCCTTCTTCATGCCTCTGGATGGGTGGGAGCCGATACCCACGACCTCCATACCGCCATCCGGATCGATCTCGCCCACCACGGCGACGACCTTAGAGGTGCCGATGTCGAGACCGACAATCATCTGCTTGCTCTCTTGCTGAGCCATTACCCTTCCCCCCTGTTCTGCACGCCTTGCATTGCCAGCTCCGCATCGCTGAATGTCACCGCAGCGCCGTACTCGTAACGCAGATCTACTTTGGCCACCGCCTGCGCGGGTAGCTCCTCTTCCCAGAGTCGCTTGAACCGCTTCACGCGATGGGAAATATCTTTTGCTCCCAACAACAGCGACAGACCGCTATCAAACCCGACAGCCACTTGCCCCAGTGGGTCGAGTGACAGCTCGCTGATCTGCAGCCCGGTGGGCTCAAGTAGCCCCGCCAGTGTTTGATAGCGCCGCATCAGGGATACCTCGGCACCATCCTGACCAATGAGCAGCGGCAGATCTTGGTAGAGCGGGTCTGGGGTCGCCGCAAACACCTCGCCTTCGTGGTTGAGGTAGCCGCCCTCTCCCCAGCGGGCCAGCGGCCTCTGCTCGGTCAGCGTCACCTCAATTTCCGCAGGCCAGCGTCGTCGGGCATTGACCCGATATACCCAGGGCAGAGACTCGAGCTCATGGCGCAGGTCGGTAAGATCCGTGGCCAGAAAGCCCGCCGCGACGCGGGGTGCCAACCGCGACTGGATCGCCTCGATATCAATGTGTTGAACGTCGCCCATGACCGTCAGCCGCTCTACCTGCTGGGCACTGAGATGGGTGCCCCCTTGGTAGAGCCCAGCGCTCACCAGACCCATGCCCGTCACTAACAGGCCGCGATTCACCCAGCGCCTCGGCTGCGAGACCGGTGCGACGGTCATCTGACCCGCAGCCGGTTTTCGGGTCGCGCGACGCGGTAACGTGGCGTCATTAGTCGGCATGGCGCACCTCCAGGCTGTGTTGATAGATCTCAGTAAGTAGGTCGAGCAGGCTCAGCCCCGCCACTTTGGCGGCGAGGGGCACGAGGCTGTGGGAGGTCATTCCGGGAACGGTATTGACCTCGAGCAGCTGCCAGTCTCCTCCGGCCTCACGCATCACATCGAGCCGGCCCCACACCTCACCGCCGACCGCGGCAAAAGCGGCCAGCGCCAGCTCAGACAGCGCTGCCTCCTCCTGGGCGGCCAAGTCCGACGGACAGGTAAAGCGGGTTTCTTCGGAGTGATATTTGGCGTCGAAATCGTAGAAATCACCGGATACGTCAATGCGAATGCTCGGCAGTGCTCTGTCGCCGAGGATCGCGACGGTGTATTCCGGCCCGGAGACGAACTGCTCGGCCATCACATGGGCACCAAATGTGCTGGCGTGACGGTAGGCGGCCTCCAGCTCCTGGGCGTTAACGGCCTTGCTCATACCCAGGGAGGAGCCCTCGAACGCCGGTTTCACAAACACGGGGCCCAGTGCCTCAATCACTGCCTGCCAATTGGTCTCTGGCGTCAGTTGCTGAAAAGCCGGCGTGGGTAAACCCAGACCCTGCCAGAGCCACTTGGTGCGAACCTTGTCCATGGTCAGCGCAGACGCCATCAGGTCGCAGCCGCTATAGGGCAGCTTCATGAGTTCGAACAGGCCCTGCACCGTGCCATCTTCACCACCCGGACCGTGCAACAAATTAAAGGCAAAGGAGGCCTCTTTGAGTCGCTCTGGCCAGCCCTCCTCTGCGGTATCCACCCTCAGCACCTGCGCACCGGCCTGCTCCAGCGCGCGCGCCACGTTCTCGCCACTCTCCAGTGAGATCCTGCGCTCTGCGGCGGTACCACCCAGCATCACTGCCAGCGTCTTGCCGCTGAAGGGATTGGCGGTCATTGCAAGGCCTCCAGCGAGTCACTGTCGGCCAATGCGGCGGAGAGACGGCCGATGTCACCGGCGCCCTGCATCAACAGAATGTCTCCGTCGCACAAGACGCCTGCCAAGACAGCTGCCAGCTGCCGCTGGTCGGAGACCACCACGGGCTCCAGCACGCCCCTGGCGCGAATTGCTCTGGCCAGTGACTGCGCGTCGGCTCTCTCAATCGCTGGTTCGCCGGCGGGATAAACATCCAGCAGGATCAGAAACTGGGCCTCACCCAGCACCGAGACAAACTCATCAAAATGATCTCGCGTGCGGGTGAATCGATGGGGCTGATACACCATCACCACCCGCTGGTCGTGAAATGCGTCGCGGGCGGCCTGCAGGGTGACAGCGACTTCAGTGGGGTGATGCCCGTAATCGTCGATCAGTCTTGCGCTACCGGCTGACCAACGCACATCACCCAAATCCGAGAAGCGTCTGCCGACGCCACCGAATTCAGCCAGCCCTTTGACAATGGCGTCCTCTGAAATACCGAGTTCCGCACAAAGCGCCGCGGCACCCGCTGCATTCTGGGCATTGTGGAGCCCGGGCATGTTGACGGTCAGCGCCAATGGCGCAGCATCGTGTGGGCGGATCAGCTCAAAGTGACTGCACAGCCCCGCGCTGCGATAGTTATCCAATCGATAATCTGCATCAGCGTGGCGCCCATAGGTCACCACCTGCCGTGAGAGTTCAGGGATCAAATCCCGCACCCCTTTGTCGTCCAGACACATGACGGCCGGCCCGTAGAAGGGCAGGTTGTGCAGGAAACCATTAAACGCCTGGATGTAGCGGCTAAGGTCTCCCTCGTAATGCTCCATGTGGTCCGCTTCAATATTGGTAACCAGCGCCATCATGGGTTGCAGATGCAGGAAAGAAGCGTCGCTCTCGTCCGCTTCCACCACCAGATACTGCCCTTCACCCAGCGCCGCGTTGGCGCCCGCCTGATTGAGCAACCCCCCGATTACAAAAGTCGGATCCTCCCCCGCCTCACCAAGAATGGCGGCGATCAGGCTGGTGGTGGTGGTCTTGCCGTGGGTTCCTGCAACCGCGATGCCGAATCGGTAACGCATGAGCTCTGCCAGCATTTCCGCTCGCGGCACAACGGGGATCCGCTGCTGGCGCGCCGCCAGTCGTTCGGGGTTGTCCTCAGGTACCGCAGCTGACACCACGAGCACATCAGCACCTGCTATGTGCTCAGCCTCGTGACCGAAGTGCACTGTAATGCCGAGGGAGCGCAGTCTGGTCACCACTGCACTCTCCGCTCGGTCAGAGCCTGTCACCGTATAGCCGAGACCGGCGAGTACCTCGGCAATACCGCTCATGCCGGCACCACCGATCCCCACCATAAAGATGTGACGAAGGCGCCCCATGCCCGCCATGACGGGACGCGGCTCAACCACTTGCATGCGCCACCCCCCTGAGCACCTCAACAACCCGATGGGTGGCCTCAGGCGCGGCAAGCTCGCCCGCCGCGCTCGACAATTGGGCCAACGATGATGGTGAGGTAATCCAATCACCCAGCAACCCAGCGAGGCGCTCAGGCGCCGCTTCTGACTGAGGCAGCAACACCGCCGCACCCGCGCTCGCCAAAACCCGCGCGTTCTGGGTCTGATGGTCGTCAATCGCATGCGGTAGCGGGATCAAGATTGACGCGGTGCCGGTTGCCGCAAGCTCCGACACCGTCAAGGCACCGGCGCGTGCGATCACGACATCTGCCCAGGCGTAAGCCGCTGGCATGTCGTCAATAAAGTCGTCGCAGCGCCTCTCCTTAAACGGGCTGTTGATCCATGCGGCATCGGCCTCGGCACGATTGCGCTCCCCGCACTGCTGCCAGAGCGACAGCGATTCACCTAGCCCCCGGTCCATTAACAGTCTTGCCACGGGAGGCAGTATCGCGTTCAAGGGTGCCGCACCGAGGCTGCCGCCTAACACCAACATCCTGAGTGGACGCGCTGCAGAGAAAGCCGCCAGCTGTTTAAGCTCGCCTCGGTCGACCGGTGTCAGCGTCTGGCGAACTGGATTCCCCACCACTTCTGCCTTGCGGCCTGCGGCAAATCCGCCCGGCAATCCACACAGCACCCGTCGCGCCAGCGGCGCCAACCAGCGATTGGTTGTACCGGCCACCGAATTCTGTTCGTGTATCACCAATGGGCATCGCGTTAACCAGGCGGCGAGTCCCGCCGGCCCGGCAGCGTAGCCACCCATGCCGAGCACTACGTCAGGCTTCACGCGCCACATGAGTGAGAGGGACTGCCAAAGCGCAGCGATCAGGCGCACCGCGCCTTGCACTCGCGCCACCCGATTTTTGCCGCGCAATCCAGACACGCTGAGGTGATGAAGGGGCAATCCCGCAGCCGGCACCAAGCGCTGCTCGATACCACGCTCTGTACCGACCCAGTCGACCGACCAGCCCTGCTCGGTCAAGAGCCCGGCCACCGCCAGAGCAGGATAGACGTGCCCACCGGTGCCCCCCGCTGCAATGAGGGCGCGTCCCGACATCGAGGGTATGCCGCTCATGCGGATGCCCTCCGCTGCGGGCTCTCGGAACCCTGAGACTCATCCCGCAACTGCTGCGCAATGCGCAAGACAATGCCCAGCAGCACGCAGCTGACAATCAGGCTTGAACCACCATAGCTGACAAACGGTAGGGTCAGCCCTTTGGTGGGTAGCAGACCCGAGCTGGCACCCATGTTGACGAAAACCTGCCCCGCAAACATCAGCGCGGTGCCGAAACACACGTGGGCCGCAAAGTGTCGTCCCCGGCTCGCAGCGGTCCAGCCGGTCTGCAGCACTCGGGCGATCAGCAGTGCAAACAGCACAATCAGGGCGGTCGCACCAATCAAACCGGTCTCTTCTGCCCAAATAGAGAACACAAAATCGGTGTGGGCCTCAGGCAGATAAAACAATTTCTGCACGCTGTTGCCCAAGCCAACACCCAGCCACTCGCCCTGACCAAAGGCGATCAATGACTGAATCAACTGAAAACCCGAGCCAAAAGGATCTGCCCAGGGGTCCTGATAAGCGGTAAGACGCTGCAAGCGATACGGCGCGCTGAGAATCAAGCCGGCGAAGACGACAGCAACCGCGACCAGCATGGCGAGCACGTAAAGCAGCCGGGCGCCGGCCAAAAACATCATGCCCACCACCATGCCAATGACGATGACGGTGGCACCGAAATCTGGCTCCAACAGTAGCAGCAGTGCCACAATGGCCAGGATACCGATCAATCGCGCGAGGCCACCCCAATGGTGCCGCACCGCCTCTTCCTGTCTGACAAGGTATCCTGCCGCGTACAGCAGTAGCGCCAGTTTGGCGATCTCTGACGGCTGCACCGTGATCGGACCCAGCGGTAACCAGCGCTGCGCACCGTTCACTTCGCGGCCAATGCCGGGCATCAACACCAGTATCAACAGAGCAAAGGCCAAGAACAGCATCCACGGTGACAGTCGCTGCAGCGTCTCTAGCGGCAGCATGTAAGCCAACCCACCCGCGGTCAGACCAGCGAGCAAATACAGGGCGTGACGCTCGGTGTGATGCCAGGGATTTTTAAAATGGAAATCGCTGTACTCAATCGAGGCCGAGGCGATGGCAATCAAACCGATGCTCACCAACACCGCGCCGAGCATCAACAAGAGGGGGTCCCCTCGATAGATCGCAAGGGTGGCGCCGCGATTCATGCCGCCACCTCCAATGCCGCCACCGCTGCCTGAAACCGCTCACCACGCTCAACGTAGCTGGAGAACATGTCGAAACTCGCGCAAGCGGGTGACAGCAAGACGATGTCCCCCGGTTTAGCGGACGCCGCGCTGTGATTGACGGCGTCCTCAAGGCTGGACATGACGTCCATCGGCGTATCCTCGCCCAGGTCGCCGCGAATCTCGTCTGTTGCCTCACCCATGACCAGCAATCGCACATCGATCCGGGCCAGCACGGGCTTGAGTAGGGAGAAATCCTGCCCTTTTCCCTGCCCCCCAATGATCAGCCAGATTTTTCCCGCGCCAGCCAGACCCTCCAGCGCGGCCGCCGTCGCGCCGATATTGGTGCCCTTGCTGTCATCGATGAAGCGTACGCCATTGAGCTCACTGATCAGCTGGCAGCGATGGGGTAGACCGCGGTACTGCTTTGCTCCCTCGATCAATCCCTCGAGGGGCATTTTCAGCGCGCTGCCCAGTGCCAGCGCCGCCAGCACATTCAGGTGGTTGTGCCGGCCCGCGAGCTGGAGCTCATCGGCACACACCAGTCTCTCCGGACCTCGGCATAGCCAGGTCACGCCGTCATGCTCAAGGAGACCAAATTCGTTGAGATCAGGCTCTCCGGATCGCCACCAGGTGACCGGCGTGTCCTCTGGCACCAACGGGATCGTGAGGGGATCATCCCGATTCGCCACCACATGCCCCACCTGCTTGTGGATGACATGCTTGGCGCGGTGATAGTCCGTCAGCGAGGCGTAGCGGTCAAGGTGATCGGCGCTGACGTTGAGAACTGTCGCCAAGGCCAAGCTCAACGTTTCAGATCGCTCCAACTGAAAGCTGGATAACTCGAGCACATACAAGTCAGGCTCGTCTGCCAGCAGATCCAAAGCCGGGCGACCCAGATTGCCGCCCACGGCGACTTTGACACCACAGGTAGCAATCATTGCCCCGAGGATCGACGTGACCGTGGATTTGCCGTTGGAGCCGGTAATACCCACCACCGGTGCCTGAGCCGCCTCCATGAACAGATCGATGTCACCCCGCACCCGGCAGCCCTGCTCCCGGGCTCTCTCGATCAGGGGGTGATCAAGCGCCACCCCGGGACTCACGATCATCTCAGTGCAGTGGTCGACAAACGCTGCATCCACGTCACCGAAAGCGGCGTTGTCTCGGTTAATATCGGCCACTGCTGCAGCATCATCAGCACGCTCCACACGGGTATCGAGCGCAGCAAAGGCCAGGCCCTGCTGGCGCCACCAGCGGGCGACTGACTGCCCCGTGGCGCCGAGACCGAAGATCAGGCGTCTCTCTGAACTGGCAATGGTTGCGCTCGTCATCATCCCTTCGTCATCGCAGCTTCAACGTGGCGAGCCCAAACAGCACGAGCATCACCGTGATAATCCAGAAACGAACAATCACCCGAGGCTCGGGCCAACCTTTGAGTTCAAAATGATGATGAATGGGCGCCATGCGGAAGACCCGCTTGCCCGTCAACTTGAAGGAGCCGACCTGAATGATCACCGAGACAGTTTCGAGCACAAAGATGCCGCCCATAATGAAAAGTACGATCTCATGGCGGGTCATGACCGCGACAATGCCCAGTGCAGCGCCCAGTGCCAGCGCGCCGACGTCGCCCATAAAAATCATGGCGGGGTAGGTGTTGAACCACAGAAATCCGAGGCCAGCTCCGGCGATCGCGCCGCAGAACACCATCAGCTCGCCGGTCCCGGGCAGATAGGCGATGTTCAGATACTCGGCAAATTCAATATGCCCGGCGAGGTAGGCGATCACACCGAGACCCGTCGCCACCATTACCGTGGGCATGATGGCAAGTCCATCCAATCCATCTGTCAGATTCACCGCATTACTCGAGCCGACCACCACAAAATAGCTAAACGGCACGAACAGCCAGCCCATCGCGAAGGCCACATCTTTGAAGAAAGGCACATAGAGCGTCGTTTCTTCAGGCAGGAGCGCGGTATCAAAAAGATACAGGGTGATGCCAAAGGCAAACAGCGACTGCCACAGATACTTCCACCGCGCAGGCAGGCCTCGCGTGTCTTTGCGGACCACCTTCCGATAATCGTCAATCCAGCCAATCGCGCCAAAGGCCACAGTGGTGATCAGCGCCACCCAGACATAGCGGCTGCCCACATCTGCCCACAACAGGGTGGATCCCAATACGGTGACAAGAATCAGTGAGCCGCCCATGGTGGGAGTGCCGGCTTTTTGCAGATGAGATTGCGGCCCCTCTTCACGAATTGTCTGGCCAATCTGAAGCTGATTCAGGCGCTCAATCACGTAGGGGCCGACCACCATAGAGATCGCCAGCGCAGTGCAGGCTGCGAGAATGCCCCGCAGCGTCAGGTACTGGAATACGGCAAATCCCGGGTCAATGACAAGCAACTGCTCGCTCAACCACATCAGCATGCTGCAGCCCTCTCTGAATTCAGAAGCCACGCCACGGTGTGTTCCAAGCCGGCTCCCCGCGACCCCTTCACCCAGATGGTGTGCTCAGCCGGCAAGGCAGGAAAATCACGCTGCAAAGCCGTCTGATCGGCAAAGCACAGTGCATCGGGTCCGAAGGCTTCTGCCGCAGGCGCTGCCTCATTGCCCACCGTGATCAACTGGTCTATGCCCAGCTGCCTTGCGTAACGCCCGACTTGATGATGAAGGGATTGACTGTCCTGCCCCAGCTCAAGCATCGGGCCCAACACCAACACCCGGTAACCGGGTTGTCTGGCCAACACCTCCAGCGCCGCGTTGACCGCCGCCGGGTTGGCGTTGTAGCTGTCATCAACGACTGTGCCGCCGCCGGGCAGTTGACTGATGGCGCCGCGACCAGCGCCCGCGCCAACGGCTTGAACGGCACCCGCTGCATCGCTCGGTGCGACGCCCACCTCGATCGCGATGGCCAGCGCTGCCAGTGCATTTTTGACGTGCTGCTCACCCGCGAGCTGCAGGCTGACTGCGACCGAGCCCGTCGGGGTCAGTAGCTGAAAATAGCTACCCTCGATGCCCCGGTGCTCAATGTCTATGGCCCGGTAGTCGGCGTCCCCAGCCAGACCAAAGGTCACCTGTCTGGCCGTGCCCGCCTGCTCTCGCCACTGTGGCAACCACTTCTGATCGGCATTGATGACGGCGAGGCCCTTGCCCGCCAGTCCTTCGAAGATCTCACCCTTGGTAGCGGCAATCGCATCAACGCTGTCATAGTGCGCGAGGTGGGCAGCTGACGCATTCAGACAGACTGCTACGTTGGGTCGTGCGAGCTGGCACAGGTAGGCAATGTCTCCGGGTTGCCCCGCCCCCATCTCGATCACGCCGAACCGATGGTTGCTCGTCAATCCAGAAAGCGTGATCGGAACACCCAACTCATTATTCTGATTGCCACTGGTCGCGTGTACCTCACCGGCTGTTGCC
This sequence comes from uncultured Halieaceae bacterium, assembly GCA_963999395.1. Lineage (GTDB taxonomy): Bacteria > Pseudomonadota > Gammaproteobacteria > Pseudomonadales > Halieaceae > Luminiphilus. Next base: position 10,296 of record CAXEVD010000002.1, on the reverse strand, counting down.
AGCGCTGCCGCCACCAGATTTTTCGTCGTGGTTTTACCCGCGCTGCCCGTAATGGCGATCACGTCGCCCTCGAATGCCTGCCGTTTGAGCGCACCAAAGCACCCGGAGGCCTCCAAGACGTCGGCAACCACTAGCTGGGGTGACAGGCCCTCCAGCACGCGCTCGGTGAGCAGCGCTGATGCCCCCGCCGCCAACGCCTGGGGCGCAAAATCATGACCATCCACCCGCTGACCCGACAGCGCAGCAAACAGGTCGCCGTCCTTCACCTCGCGACTGTCTATTACCAGGGTTTGCAGCGCGACGGAGTCACCCACCAGCTGTCCACCGGTTTCGTCGGCTAGGGCCTGCAGCGCGATGGCAGACATCAGGCTGCCTGCCTCTGCTGCAGGTTCTGAACGGCGTGCTCGGCATCATTAAACGGCAGGCGCACACCATCAATTTCCTGATAGGTTTCATGCCCTTTGCCCGCAATCAGCACGATGTCACCCACCTTGGCCTCGGCAATCACCAGCGCGATCGCGGCAGCCCGGTCTGACTCAACAATCGGTGAGTCATCACAGCCACGCAAAATATCGTCGATGATCGCTTCGGGCGCTTCCGAGCGCGGATTGTCACTGGTCACGATCACGCGATCCGCAAACTGACAGGCGATAGCACCCATCTCCGCGCGCTTGCCCGGATCGCGATCACCACCGCAGCCGAACAGCACCCAGAGCGCACCGGCGTTATCGGTTTCTTTTAATGCACGAATGGCGCGCTCCAGCGCGTCCGGGGTATGGGCATAGTCCACGATCACCCGGATGTCAGCGCCGTCCCCCACCGCTTGGAGTCGTCCCACCACCGGCTCCAGCGCCTCAGCCGCTGCCAGCGCCTCCGCAAAGTCGACGCCCAGCGACAGCGCAGCGGTCAGGGACGCACCGACATTGAAAGCATTAAAGCGACCACTCAGCGCCGTTTGCAAGCGACCGTCGCCCCAGGGCGTGTGAAGCTTGAGCACTAGCGGTATCGCCTGAACGACTTCAATCTTGATGGGCGCATTGGCGCCGCCAGTCGACACGCCCAGGCCAGCCGACTGCCAGATATCAGCATGGGCGACGACCGCCTCATCATCTGCGTTGTAGATGCGACTGGCAGGCGCAAACTCCCGGAATAATCTCAGCTTTGCCTCGCAGTACGCATCCATCGAATGGTGGTAGTCGAGATGGTCGCGGGACAAATTGGTAAACACGCCAACATCAACCGCCAAGCCATCCAGTCGCCCCTGATCCAGCGCGTGACTGGAGGCTTCAAGCGTCACGCACTCGACCCCGTCATCACGCCACTGTCGCAGCCGACGGTGAAGTGCGAGACAGTCAGGTGTGGTATTGCGTGTCTCGGTGAGCTGTTGATCGAGCCGCATACCCAACGTACCGATTGTCCCGGTCTTGCGCCCCGCACGCCGCAACAGCTGGGCGGTTAAATCGACGACCGATGTCTTGCCATTGGTTCCAGTAACCGCGACCACTTTGAGGCCATCAGAGGGCGACCCGTAGAAACGATTTGCCAGCGCCCCCAGCTCACCCTTGAGGCCAGAGATGGGGATCACCCTGACGTCATCTTGGTGGAGCACTCGACCGGATTCCATCAATACCGCAGCAGCACCGGACGCTAACGCAGATTCGATAAAATCCCGACCATCTTGCTCCGCGCCCGGTAGCGCGACAAACACATCGCCTGGCGCCAGAGTCCGGGTATCGAGGGTCAGGTTGTTCACCAATACATCGGGTGCATCAGGCTCATTAATCAGCATGCGCAGATTCATACTCACCGACCACCCCCAGAGGCGGCGAGTAACGCCCCCAGCTCTGATTGGTCGGGCCGGGCATTGCGAATGCGCAGCACCTCCGCGGTAATCCGCGAGTAAACCGGTGCTGCCGCCAATCCGCCGCCGTAGTGATCACCACGAGGCTGGTCGATGAGAATGGCCGTGACGTATCGCGGTGCACTCATGGGTGCGACACCGACGAACAGTGCGACATACTGGTCATCGAGGTAACCCCCGGCACCCACCTTATGCACCGTTCCCGTTTTACCGCCCACGGAAAACCCTGGCACCTGCGCCAACGTCGCCGTGCCGCCCGGTTCCGTGACACGATCGAGCACTTCGAGAACGTCTCGCGCAACCTCCGGCTCAACGACCCGCTCGCCCGCGGGCAGCGAATCGAGATCCTGACGCAGCAGCGTGAGCGGTCGTCGTATGCCACCGTTTGCTAAAATGGCGTAGGCACGTGCGAGCTGAATCGGTGTCGCGGTCAGACCATAACCAAAGGCAAGCGTGACTTTTTCGATGTCGCTCCAGTGCGCCAGATCCGGCAACTGGCCGGCGCGCTCCCCGGGAAAGCCGGTACCGGTCGTCTCGCCCAGTCCGAAGCGATACAGCACATCCAGAATGGCCTCGTGTCCCACCGCCTGCGCGATCTTGGTGACACCCACCTGACTGGATTTTTCGATCACCGTTGATACCGATATCTCGCCATAATCTCGCGGATCTTGGAGCATCTTGGCGCCCACCCGGATCCGCCCGGGCGCCGTATCAACGATGCTGTCGATATGAAACTGGCCGCTTTCCAGAGCCGCCACCAGCGTCAGGGTTTTGATGGTGGAGCCCGGTTCGTAGGCATCGGTCAGCGCACGGTTGCGCGCGCCACTGAAGTCCAGCGCGTCACGGCTGTTGGGGTTGAACACGGGATAGTTGCTGACAGCCAGCACCTCACCTGTCCACGCATCGAGCGTGATCGCCGAACCCGCGGTAGCGCCCGTTTCTTTCATGGCGCGCTGAAGCTCGCGGTGCTGGGCATACTGCAGACGTAAATCGAGGCTCAAGGCAAGCGCCTTGCCCGGCCGTGGCTCCTCTATCACCCCAACATCGCGAACCGCATCCCCGTGCAGGTCTTTGATGAATCGTTTTTTACCCGAGACACCCTGCAGCCAGTCTTCAAATGCCAGTTCGACGCCCGCAATACCGTGCCCGTCGACATTGGTCAGCCCGAGCAACTGCGCGGTGACCTCTCCTGCGGGATAGTAACGTCGGTACTCGCGCTCACCGCGCACCCCCGGAAAGTTCTCTCGCAATACCTGCCGGGCAAAGTCCGGTGTTTGATGCCGCGCGAGATACATGAACTGCTTGTCGCCATAAAATCGCAGCTTGTCCCGGAGCGCTGCCGCATCGAGAGAGAGCCGTGCAGCCAGATTGTCAAGGCGCGGACTGTCCTTCAATTGCTGCGGGTTGGCCCACAACGAGACCACGGGGGAACTGACCGCCAACGGTGTGCCATTGCGGTCTTCGATCAAACCTCGATAAACCGGTATCTCCGCGGTGCGGACAGTCCGCAACGCGCCCTGCTCGCGTAAAAAGACCGCGCCCTGCCCCCCATCGGTGACTTGAAGGAGAACCAGCCTGCCCATCAATGCGGCCGCCAATGCAGCGAGGGCACAACAGATCACCGCGAAGCGCCAACGCGGCAGTCGGTATGCCTGCTTCGCGCGCGTCATTCTGCGATAACCTGCGACAGGCTCAGATCGGGCGCCTGCATGGAGAGCGTCTCGGATGCGATCTGACTGATGCGATGCGGTGCCGCCCAGATATTCACCTCAAGCAACAAACGCGTGTACTGCTCCTGTAATTCCCAGCGTCGCAGCTCAAGATCCTGCAACCGGGCATAGCCTTCACGAACATGATGAGTACTTGCGACTACAGCAAGCGCCGAGAAAATAAGGCCAGCACTCAACAATACAATGGAAGTGGGAGGCGAGAGGGGCAGCTGGCTCAAGGCAAACGCTCCGCGACGCGCATGACCGCTGACCGAGCCCGGGGATTGTCAGACACCTCCCGCTCTGATGGCATCACTGCCTTGCCCACTTGGCGCAAAGATCCCCAATGCGATTCATACTGAACGGGCACACCGGGAGGTAGCTGTTCGCCGCGCGCGGCCTGCCTGATAAAGCGCTTGACGATGCGGTCTTCCAGAGAATGGAAGCTGATCACCACCATCCTGCCACCCGGCGCCAGCGCCAGCACGATGGCCTCTAACCCCTCGCGTAATGCATCGAGCTCACCATTCACGTGCAAACGAATCGCCTGAAAACTCCGGGTCGCCGGGTGCTTATTTGGCTCCCACTTGGGGTTTGCCGACGAGACGATTTCGGCCAGCTCAGTCGTGCGCTCGATTCGCGTCGTCGATCGGGCTTGCACGATAGCCGCAGCAATACGGCGCGCAAACCGCTCTTCACCCAACTCTCGGAGCACTTGCACCAGCTCGGCCTCGTCGACCTCGGACAGCCACTCGGCGGCTGACTTGCCCGCCTCAGGGTTCATCCGCATATCCAGTGGCCCATCGTGACTGAAGCTAAAACCCCGCTCAGGGTCGTCCAGCTGAGGCGATGACACCCCCAGATCCAGCAGCACACCCTGCAGGCTGGCAGGTGCAATGTGGTGGCCCAAGTCGCGAAAATTGGCTGCCTGAAATCGAAAGCGCGAATCCTGCCCAGCTAGGCGCTCAGCCTCGGCGGCGGCGGCGGGATCCTGATCAAAAGCGGCTAAAGTCCCCAAAGGCGAGAGGACATCGAGGATTCGGGTGCTGTGCCCGCCCCGGCCAAACGTGCCGTCCACGTATGCGCCATCCGCCGATACCATCAGTGCCGCAATTGCCTCCTCGAGCAGAACCGGTCGATGCCCCCGGTCCATCAAAGTTTGAGCTGCATCAGCTCCGCCGGGAGCTCCCCTGTTGAATCCGTCGACAGTGCAGCAGCGCACTCCTGCTGCCACAAATCCTCCGACCATAGTTCAAGCTTGTTGCCCTGACCGACCAGCACCGCACGCTTTTCGAGTTGCGCGTATTCACGCAGCGCCGGCGGCACGAGTACTCGTCCACTGCCGTCCAACTGCAGGTCACTGGCGTAGCCCAGTACCAATCTCTGGAATCGTTTCACTACGGGATTGAGTGCCGGCAATGCCTGCACATCGCGCTCGATGCGCTCCCACTCGGGCAGGGGGTAAAGCGTGAGACAAGGGGTCTGTGTATCAACGGTCAGCACTATGTGGCCGTCGCCCAGCACCGACAGCAACTCGCGCTGACGCGAGGGCACCGCCATACGGCCCTTGGCATCCAGATTGATATGCTGTACCCCACGAAACATAGCGTCGCGCCCACAGACTCCCGCTTATCACCACAAAATGGAATTTATTCCCACGTTACCCCACTTTTCGCCACTATACGCCCAGCCGTTGAGGAGGGTCAACGACCATCAATGAAAAAAACGTGGGTTTTCAGTGTCTTACAGGGTCAAATAACGCGAGTTATCCCGCCAAAAAGCGATCTGGAAATCTTCCCCAAAACAGCTTTTTAACCAGAATTACAAGGTTTGACCTTAAGTAATATACTGTAAATGAATTAGAGTCGTATTTTAAGCTCGAAATGATCTAAAAATGCGGTGGGTGCACCGTAAGAATTGCGCCGGGAGAGAAAGAGGGAAGCCCCCCTGGCGGGGGGCATAGTGAGTCAGTCGATAAGCCGGGTTCTGTCGTGGACGATCATTCATCTGCGACGAACGTCACCGTTCGCCTGAAGCGACCTACCCGAATCCGCCGAGGGTCACGGCATCAGATTCCTATTTGGTCTTGCTCCGGGCGGGGTTTACCATCGCCACGGTTGTTACCAACCGCGCGGTGCGCTCTTACCGCACCTTTTCACCCTTACCTGCAAACAGGCGGTTTCCTTTCTGCTGCACTTTCCGTGGGCTCGCGCCCCCCAGGCGTTACCTGGCGCCCTGACCCGTTGGAGCCCGGACTTTCCTCTGCCGCGAAGCGACAGCGATCGTCTGACCAACTCGTGCTCGAGCCTACCGAGATCAGCAAGGTGCTGCAAGCCTAGCTATTGTGACGGCGATCCAATAACCATTGATAAAGCTGCCTCGCCGGAAAGCCTGTGACATCGGCTACCACCGCCGCCGCCCGGCGGGGTGGTAACTCTTCAGCCAGACGCCTCAGCAAATGGGTCGTCTCAGGAGTCAATATCACAGTCGCTGGATCAAAGCCGCGTACCAGAATCACCACTTCGCCGCGCTGTTGATTCGCATCGGACAGCACAAATTCATGCAGCTCCGACAAGACCGCTCGATAAATCGTCTCGTGGGTTTTTGTCAGTTCACGGCAGAGCGCCGCCTCACGATTTCCCAGCACTTGATGCATGGCCTCGAGCGAGGCGGCCAGGCGGCGCGGCGATTCGAAAAAGATCAAGGTCCCCTCCATCGCCGTAAGCACCTGCAGTCGATTCACTCTCTGACCGGGCTTAGGAGGCAGGAACCCCTCAAAATAAAAATGATCGGTCGGCAAGCCCGCCGCGCTCAAGGCTGTGATCGTCGCGCTCGGGCCGGGAATCGGCACAACGGGAATCTGTTCTCGGTGACAGGCCACGACCAGCTTGTAACCGGGATCCGAGACCAGTGGCGTACCCGCGTCAGAAATCAACGCAATCGTCTCGCTTGCGCGCAGTCGCTTCAACATACCCTCTAAATCTGACGTCTCACTGTGATCGTGATAACTGATGAGAGGCGTCCGAATATCAAAATGACTCAGCAACTTCGAGGAGTGACGGGTATCTTCCGCTGCGATCAGATTAACGCTACGCAGCACATCGATAGCACGCAGAGACATATCGTCCAGATGACCAATCGGGGTGGCGACAATATAAAGACTCGCTGACAAGAGGGGCTCTCCGCCTCGGATCATCCGGGACAACTTGGGGCTATACTGCCGTGATGACGCCGATTGGTCACCCTCAAAAATCGCCGCGACGGCTGTTCCAGCTTCTCTCTCTCAGCCTGCATTGGTTATTGGTGCTGGCAACATCCCTGTTGCTCTTCGCCTGTGCCGGACCATCGGTTGAGCCCGACTTGGAGGTACCATTACTGGTAGTCGATGACACACTGCCGCTCCCCATCGAAGGAGAGCAGATCGACTTAAAAGCGATTGAAAAAGTCACCCGCCTTGCGAGAACCGACTCGCTGTTGGCAGCGCGCTACGAGCGCAACCAGTTACTGCTGGCCGACCTCGACGCATCGACGCTCTTGTTCATTGACAGCGTGCTGGCCTGGTTTGCAGGAGACATCGCCCTCGCCGATCAGCTACTGACCAATTTGGTGCGGGACAATACCGCGGCTCTCGACCTGGTGCTTCAGGAGCGGGAGGCACGCCAAGCACTGGCGGGGGACTGGCTGGCAGCGGCAGAAACCCTGTTTCAGCGAACACACGCCCGATCGGGGAAACGTCAAGACGAAGTGATCAGCGAGAGGCTCTTTGGCTATCTGCTCAGACTGGACACCGCCACCCTTACCGAAGCCAGCCGCAGAGCCGGCGACCCCAACTGGCGGCAGTGGTTACAGATGCAGCTTGTCTATCGTGAAGGGCCTGACGCCCTCGCCGCCTGGATGACCCGACCGAACGCACTACCACAACATCCCGCCATGCCGCGGCATGTGAAGCGCTGGGTAACAGCAGACTCTGTCGACCACATTGCTCTGCTGCTGCCACTGGAAGGCAGGCTGGCGGGCGCAGGGGAAGCGGTCTTAAGCGGCGCGATCGATCAGCTCTATGCCCTGTTCCCAGACCCGAACAGCCGCCCGACACTCACCACCTTGAATTCCACCCAGCCAGCGGGTGTCAGAGATCTTTACCGCCAAGCCGTGGCGGATGGCGCCGATCTGATCATCGGGCCCTTGATCAAGGAGAATGTCGCCTCGCTGGGGCAGCTGACTCAAAGGACATTACCTGTCATTGCCCTTAACCAAACAGACTCGTTAGCCGGATCGTTAAATCGAAACTGGATGAGCCTCAGCCTCGCGCCCGAGGACGAAGCACGGCAAATCGCCGACGTTGCTTTTGGACAAGCCTGTCGCCATGCCATCGTGGTGGGGATGAACAGTGATCGTGGCGCACGACTGCTCTCATCATTCACAGACCGCTGGACCATGCATGGCGGTCGTATTCGGGGGCAACTGCTTGTCGATAACCCTGCCGACACCAATACAGCGATGGGCAAATTGCTTGGCTCTGGCTCCAGTGATCAGCGTATTCGCGCCGTTGAACGCGCCTTCGATCTGCCCGTGGATGCCCGGGGGCGCGGAAGAAGCGATTTCGAGTGTATTTTTATGCTGGCACCCGATGCGGCAACCGCGCGGACCTGGCGTCCCCTCCTGGTATTTCATATGACAGGCGATGTACCTGTCTATGCGACCTCGGCCATCAATGACGGTGTGGCCGATACCCGCAACCGCGACCTGAATGGCGTGGTATTTGTGGAAGCGCCCGCCATGCTGCCACCCGAGATGACAGACCGACTGAGTCGCCTGAGAGCACTCGGGCGCGACGCAGTGACCTTGGCCCGACATTGGCAGCAAACCAAGGAGACGGCGCAGTCGGTTGTTCGAGGTCAAACCGGCTTATTGCGCCGCAAACAAGATGGATCGGTAGAACGGGAATTGGAATTGGCCACGTTTGATGGCGCTCGGATCCGCCTGGCAACGCTACCCTAGGCGGATATCCTGCGTTAGGAATGACGTTGAAGCCGACCGGCCAATATTGGGAACAGCGAGCAGAACACTTTTTATTGCAAAAAGGGCTTCAACTGATCGCCCGCAATTTCAGCAACTCATCCGGCGAGATCGACCTGATCATGCACGACAGGGAGCATGCCGCTTTCATCGAAGTGCGATACCGCCGTAGCGATCGTTTTGGCGGCGCCATCCACAGTGTGACCGCAAGCAAGCAGCGCAAGCTGAAGCGCTATGCTGCCCTTTTCGTCAGCCGGCAAAAGGCATGGTCACATCACCCTTGCCGCTTTGATGTAATCACTTATGATGCGGCCAAGGGTGACGGTGAACCCGTGTGGATTCGCGCTGCCTTTGACTAACCCAAAACCAGTGGCTGTGACTGCATCGTGGATTTCTACCCGCTCATCTCTGACTTCTTTCAGCGACACCTGGAGACGACCAGTCTGGCCGTGGACGGCCTCGCTGAGGCTACCGGTGCCGCTGTGGAGCAAGCTGCCGAGGCCATCCTCAACGAGCGCAAGCTGTTCAGCATCGGCTTGGGGGCGGACTGCGCCGGCGCCACCGCACTGGCGAGTCTGCTGCACCGCGGCGTACTCAGGGAACGACCCAGCCTGCCGGTTGTCGAACTAGCAGAGCACCACATCGAGTCCGTTGAGACAGGCGTGAACTGGGCGGGACAACAGATTCAGGCGCTGGGCCAGCATGGCGACGTGGCATTTGTTTTTGCTGCCTCATTAGGCGAGCCCGAAATTCAGCGGTTAGCCGCCGCGCTGGAGCAGCGGCAAGTCGGGGCGATCTGGATCGGCAATCGGGGGCCGGGGGTCAGCATGAAAGTCGTCGATGAGGACGTCGAGACGCGGCTGACCTTGAACGGCGCCCTGGCGATCTGTCTGGCGCGGCTGATCGACACGCATACATTTGGGCCAATGGGAGACTAACCATGACCGGGATACGACAACGACTTGTAAGCCTCTCACTACTCTTGGGCCTCTCATTGACAGGGCTGTTAAGCGGCTGCGGGTCGATCATGACGAGCGCCGGCGCAGGACCTATCGAGGAAGATCCCGGCGAGCGGACTTTCGGGCAACAGTTGACCGACGAGAGCATCGAAACCAAAGCCAAGGTCAACATTAATGCCTCGGACGAGGGCTACGATGACGCGCACCTAAGCATCGTATCTTTTAACGGCTTCTTGTTGCTCGCAGGGCAGGTGCCCTCGGAAGCGCTCAAAACGCTGGCAACCGACGTCGTAAGAAAAATTGAAGGCGTCCGCCGAATCTACAATGAACTGGAAATCGGGCCTGCAACCAGCTTGGGCACCCGCAGTAACGACACTTGGATCACAACCAAGGTGAAGTCAAAGCTGCTAGCAATCTCTGACACGCCCGGTATGCGGGTCAAGGTCGTCACGGAAAACAGCGTTGTATACCTGATGGGCCTCTTGACCGAAGAGGAAGCTGATCGCGTATCGCTGGAAGCCGCTGAAGTCGGCAGTGCAGAGCGGATCGTGCAGTTGTTTGAACTGATTCCAGCGCCGGCTATTTAACAACCGTGAGGCTGGGACGGCCGCGGCCCGCTGGTGGCTCCGGGGGGTCATCCGGCTCTTCCGCCGCGTCGAACACCATCCCCTGCCCGTTTTCTCGCGCGTAGATTCCGAGAATGGCTCTGGTGGGTACGACAATATCGGTCGCCACGCCACCAAAGCGGCCA
>CAXEVD010000001.1:0-25572 GCA_963999395.1 uncultured Halieaceae bacterium | reverse complement strand
CGTAGCCCGATCAGTGAGAGAGGCGTCACTTGCCACCTGGAATAACTGGTTTGGATTATCTGCAACGAAAGCTCTAATCTTAAAATTAGTATCAACGCTTACATTGTTTGACCCAGCCCAGAAGTTTCTAAAAACAGTCTTTTTCGAAGAACTATCAACGTATTCCACACCCATTAAAACACCAAGAGCCGGAGTTGTACCTCCGTCGGTAGCGCCGGCTTGGTCAATGACCCCGCCAGAGGTGGGAACGACAATGCTATATTGAAAAAGTGCATTGGTGTTATTACTTGCGATTTCGTACTCAGTAACACCTGTTGAATTTACTGCACTTCCAACTAGCCCGATAGGACGAAGACCGTAGGCAGTTTCTTGATTTGCCATTAAATTTGTCTCCTACTAAGCGACGACCCTATTTTTGAGGACCGCCAAAGGTTACACGGGATTGACGATCAGGCTTACTAATCGTCATTGTTGAGTGTGCATTCTCACGCATCATATCGTGATCGACTGCGTCCATCTGATCTTGACTCCGACTTTCGAAGTATTCAGTCCTTTCAGACACTGTCTCTTCCGGTATACGAGCGAGAAGCAATCCGCCTACTCCAAACACACCTTCATATTTACCTGATTCAACAACAGGGAGTTCAAAATCGGGATACTCATCAGAGCGTACCAATTCCCAACCCTCTCTCAATTTTGCACTGACATTTTTTGTGTCATCAAAACCTCTGGTTTCGGACCGTATCCAACGGTGTTTGAAACCATCTGGTGCAGGTGGTGCATCTAACATTGACGGTGGAGCCCAAGGCTTTCTCATTGCCTTTTTCTCCCTAGTTTCTTTAGCGCGAGAAGTCCTATTGACCTTCATTTCAGTTTGTTGCATCTCAGTCATAATTACCTCTTCACGTATTTTGCGTATTCAGCAGTTGGCACACCCAATTTTTTCGCTATCGCGACTTCGCTCGGGGTGAGTCGAACTTGTTTACTACTGCGCCCTGTCTTTTTAGTTCTCGTTGCACCTGCAACCGTCTGGGCGGGACGCTTGCGAGTGGAATCTTCTTGATTGTTTACAGACGGAAAAGTTTCTTCTATCTGACGATCCAGCTCAGTATAGTATTCATCGGACGTCGGATCAAACCCTTCTTGCTCTACTAATTTTTTATGTATACCAAAGGCCGCATAAGTTTTTGCTTCGTCTTGTCCAAACCACTCGTTACGGGCGGCCCACTCTTCTGCCTTGGGATCCGGCCTACGAGCCTGTTGCGGCTGTTGTTGGTACTGTGGTTGTTGATATTGCGGCTGTTGCATGGTCTCAGGCTGGGCTGCCACGCGATCCTCTTGTTGTTTCTTTGCTTGCGCCGCCCGGTCTGCCTGAATCGCTAGACTTGTGAGCTTCCGCTGCGCTTCCACAACTTTCGCTGAATCGCTAAGTTCAACGGCTTGAGCCAGTTCGCTCTCTGCTTGTGCTATTTGACTCTCAACTCGACCTGCATACTCATCCACGTAGTTAGTGTCCATTGTATTGAGACGAGACTTGAGTTGTTCGTTTTCTTGCTGCACCTGCTGCGCATAATTTAACGCTGCTTCTTGTTGCCTTTCAGACTCCCGCATCTTCTTTGTAAGACGATTGATGCGTTTCTGAGTAGCACTCTCAGCTTGCTCAAACTGGTCCTCTGCGGCTTCTACAGGAGCCTCTGCCGGCTGCTCCTCTTCCGCTTGTGTTTCTTCTAAATCGACAACGACCTCTTCTTCGTCGCCTAAATCCAAATCTACTTGTGACTGCTCTGACATGACTACCTCTAGTTGTGTTTAATATCGTTCGGATCAAGAATGGTGGCGATGATTTCATCGTCGTTCAGAATGCGAACTTCTCCGCCTTCAATGTTGAATCTCGATCCTGCATACCGTGCAAACATGACCCAATCTTTTTCTTTACACCAAGGACCCGTTGGGAACTTATCACCGTCTTTGTAGGCGAGTGGACCAACTTTGAGCACGTATCCCACCTGTGTGCCTACATTTGTGCGCTCTTGCGTCTCATGCGCCAGTAAAATACCGCCCTCTGTCTTTCCTGCACCACGGTACGGCAGTATGAGAATGCGCCAGCCCGTAGGCGTAGGCATTCTTTCTAATAAAGATTCCGGTAATTTTTCTGGGTTCAGATAAGGGGTGTCTTGCATTGCATCACTGAGGTTAGTGACGGTTGTTTCCTTAGTCATCCGTTTGCTCCTGTTTTTCTAGCAGGTTCGAGAGTTCCTGTTCCACATGGTTGAGAGCATCCAAATTGCCCATCAACTCACGATAATGTTCCATCGACTTGACGTTGTTGTACATCAACAAATCGACAATCGCTTGACGGCGCTCTCGGGTCACCCGATACACCGCTTCCGCGACAAAAATTTCGTCCATGTCGCATATTATCCGTAATAGTCTCGTAAAATCCTATCACAGAAATTAATTAGTTACACCCCCTTGTGTCGGATCCGCCATGCCCACTTCTTGGGGTGGGGGTTGTTGAGGCGGTGCCGGAATAATTCTTTCTGGTATGTTTAAAGGCCGTGTAGTCTGCTTTACATTCACACCAAATGGGTCCTGCCTTTGCGACGCATAACCTTGTGTCGGTAATTGATAAACCTGTGGGTTTTGTCTGGTATCTAAGAAGTTCCCTGACAACATCGGTCCCTCCAAAGATTGCACTCGCACCATGTCCATTGTTGGCATTACCCGCTCCGAAGGATCTGGGAATAGATCTCCCACTACATCAGAAGCAGCGGGTAAATTATTTGATCCTAGCGTCGTGCCGGGAATAGGGTCGCCCACTGGATTGAAGGGATCTGCTGTTACATTTCCAGGCATGTAATTTTGACCAAGGGTTTGACCATATTGCATGATAAAATTATTTACGGGCACGCCGTTAGCATCAGTGGTCCCAGCACGCTGTTCAGGACTCATGGAATTCCAAGTGTTTTTAGCCATATTGTAATTTTGAGTATCAATCGTAAAGAGCCCAAAGTCAGGAGAATCTTGTCCGGGATTGACAGGAGGAGGTCCAAAAACGTTTTCAAAACTTGACGAAAAATCAATCGGTGCCGCGTCAGGACCAAAATAAGACATAAGATTAAAACGTTGATATCCCGCTGGGGGTGCTGTACCTGCTGGGGGTGCTGTACCTGCCGGTGGAGTGCCAAAGGTGTAATCTTGTTTTGCAGCCTCTTCAAGCTCTCTCATGCGTTGTAACTGTTCTCCACTTGGTCGGTAAGTTCGACCACCCTCCACGGCGGTAGAGCCCGACAAAGTAATAGGTGCCCCTGAAGCGTCTACCATGTCAAAAGCAGCTCCCACTCTTCTGAAATAGCCGGTGTTCAGTAAACTTTTTAGATTATCCGGCAACATATTCGATTGTCCCGCTATAATCATTCTGACGGCGTTTTGCGCTTCTGCGGCGGTCAAACCTTGTTCTGCCAAAACGTTTCTTTGCAAATCAGTCAGAGCGGGTCCACCGTCTTGCATACGTTGCGGTCGTACAAAGCTGCCGAGACCAGAATACAAGCCTGTCATGTTCTCTTCCCCTTTTTCTTCTTGCCCGCCTCGTTCAAAGCAATCGCGATCGCCTGTTTCTGCTTGTAGCCTTCGTCCATCAACTTAGAAATATTATCGCTGATGGTTTTCTGACTTTTGCCTTTTTTAAGCGGCACTACTCATAACCCATGTAGTCGCCGCCTTTAACAGCCGCACCCATGCCGCGTGCTTTCATTTTCTTCAGCGCACCAGGTATTTTAACGTCGGCAGTCTTGCCATAAGGCACACGACCCTGCTTATCGATCTGTGCAAACTCGACCGCCTTGGGTCCGTTGCCCGGTTTACTACCGTCTACTTTAACTGATTTACCCATTAGTCATCCTTCTTTAGAAGTTCACGTTGGAAAGCGGCATCAATTCTAGCACCCGTTTGCCGCTCTTGAGAAGCAAGACGTTGCTGGAACTGATCCTGCCTGATCTGTTGATTTTGTTGCTCAAGACCCAGTTTCTGCATATCAATCTGGGTGTCGGCCTGTTCTTTCTGCGCTTTAAGCTGCAATTCTTGTTGTTTCAGTGCAACCAGTGGGTCGGGTTGTCCTGCCCCAGTAAGCTGATTGGTCAACTGTATCAGCATCTGCATACCCTCGGCCTCGAACTGCGCCATCAATGCCGCCATGTCCATGTTCTGACCTTGTTGTTGCGCCGCGATTTCTGCTTGCTCCATCGCTTGCATCTTGACGTGCTGCATAATGTGCTTCTGGAAACTTGCTGCCAGCGTAGGATTGCCAGCCACCATCGGGCTGATTGCAAAACTGAGGTGCGCTTGTATGTGCGCGGCATGATTTTGCCCCCTGAACGCCTCCATCGGCAACATATCAAGACCGTCAATGTTCTCCTGCACCGGATCTTTCGGCACGGGGTCTGTCTCGGGCACCGATTTCATTATGCGATCGACATCAGTAATACCCAGCGCCTCGTACATATCTCTGAATATCTCAGGCATATTGTGTAACTCAGGCGCGGCTCCTGCGAGCTGCAACTTGGTCTGAGCCATCATGATACGCTGAGATTGGCTGAATACGTTGGGATTGCTAACCGGCACCACATCAACACGATCATCAAAGTCTTCCCGCATGACAGTCGCATCCGCACCCTCTACCGCGTAGGGGTATTCTTGCGGCAAGCTCTCACTCATCACCCGCATAAGTATCTTGAATTCTTTACGCATGGCGTAATGCAAACGTTTGTGCACGGCGCTCATGACCCGCGAGCCCTGCTCCATCATCGCAATGGTCGTGCCCACTGCTGCCGTTTGATTACCGTCCCCTACTTTGAGGTCAGTAATGGTTGCAAACCTCTGTCCAGCTTGCACCACAAAGCCGAGAAGGTTAAATAAAGTCCCATCCGGACCTTTGAAAGGCAACGGCATCAAACTGTCTCTGATTGCTCCTCCGGGTGCGTCCACGTCCCTGAATTCACCTGGCTGTAATGGGTCGTCATCGTCTCTGATCCGTAGACCACGGGCTTTGAACCCCGCTGGCAGGTTAGATAGCGTTCCTGCATCGATTAATTGCCGTAAAGCTGCCGTCGCGGTCCTTGACAAACCCCCAATTGTGTGAATGAGCCCTAATCCGTAGAACCCGAACCCCGGTAAAAACTTAAAATGTGTGAAATATTGTATTTTTTTGCGATTTTCGTCGTCTTCAGCGTAATTTCGACGTATTGAGAGCACTTGACCGTTGTCCGCAGACAAAGTTACGACGTAAGGTACCTTGATTCCAGTCGGATCCCCGTCTTCATCCATGTCTTCGTAGCCTTCAAGGTCCAAATCTACGTGGCATTCCAGTAATGTGCAGTCATAATCGATCTGAGACGGCTCAACGCCCTCGATTCGGTTGGTTTCTTCGTTCACCGAGGTCAAATCTTTCTGTGCGGGCATGACTTCCACGTCTCTGTAGAAGCCAGATATCTGATTCTTGCGTAAATCGTTCAACGACATACGCACGACTTGCGTGATATTGGGGCAAGTCTCGAGATCCGAGGTCTCATAAGGGACAACCAAGTTCTCAACCGGCACAAATTTGCTTACAACCCGGTTCATCGCCTCATCAAAGTAGGTTTTCTTGAAAGTTGACCCCGCCAACGGCAAATAAAACAACATTTGGTCCATATCAGGGGTGTATTCCTCCATGATATTGGTCAAATAATAGTTCATAAACTGCTTGACGCGCTGTGCTTGATTGTTTTTTTCAGGGGTGT
Source organism: uncultured Halieaceae bacterium (assembly GCA_963999395.1). Lineage (GTDB taxonomy): Bacteria > Pseudomonadota > Gammaproteobacteria > Pseudomonadales > Halieaceae > Luminiphilus. Next base: position 19,795 of record CAXEVD010000001.1, on the reverse strand, counting down.
CCTCGCCAATGACGATCGTTCGAACGGGACCCGAAGAAGGTAGAAGCTCATTAAATGCCTGTGCCTGAAATTGCGTTGCTGCTTCAGCTAACAAAGGATGCGTCACCCCAGAGGCGCCTCGAAATGGCTCTGTTCGCTCATCGTAAGTAAACCCTAGCAACTCGAGCCCGTTGGCATACGCCTCTTCCCAGTCCTGACGACTGGCTTTATTGGCGTCAAACTCGGACATCAGCTCAGAAGAAATGCGGCCAAGTTCGCGGTCCGGGATCTCCTCTGCAAGGTTGGCGTCAAATTCTACTGCCGTGCCCTGCTTTGCCTGTGGATCAAAGTCCACGATAACCCCGCCGTCCTCTTCAGGAATGATCTCGATGCTGCCGACATCTTCTGAGGCAATCATTGCCATGACATCGTTCTGCGATCCGGGAAGCTCGATCTCTATCTCAGCTTGCAGGTCCTCTTCGTCCAGTTGTGACGGGACATTACGGTCCATCAAGCTACCTTGTCGGGTATCTATTTCAGACATCTAACCCCCTACATCATCCGCATTTGATTGAAATATACATCAAGACCGCCCACAGGACCACCCATAGCTTTACTTTCTGGATTATTTCTGCGGCGCAATTCCATTTCTATTGATGTTTTTTCGGCGTCTGCTTTGGCACGATTTTTTGGCGACAGGTTTTCTCTTAAAGTTCCTTCGAGATATTGCAGCCTACTAAATAAATAAGAGTCTTCTGTGCCTTTAAGGTCGATTGAGGACGCCGCTCCAGCTTGATAATTTTTTCTTAATTGACTTCGATCAGGCGCCAACCCTCCTCGAACAAAAGGTTTTAAATCGTCTGGAGACCCTAATTTGCGAAGTTCTGGTCCAGAAAGATCTTTTATTATTTTTAATTTTTGGAATGGGACGTTTTTTCCAAAAAAAGGAGTGGGACGTTTTTCAAAAACATCAGGTCTGACTTGAACTAAATAATCCGCTAGTTGCTCGGGCATTCTAGTGGCGTCAAACTCGTCGTATTCTTTTAAGCCTGTAAAAAATAGTTCAGCTAATCTTGCATTTGTCTCCCCTGGATTAGCAAAATATAAATCAAAAATTTCATTATCTCTGCGAGCAAGCTCTATGCTGAGATTTTCATAATTTTTTACTCCGGGCGCCATTTTGTCAGCGTACCGATCTAACAAAACAATAACTTCCTCTCCAAAGGTGTTTGCCACTGATTCTGTAAGTTCGTCAAAATCTTCTGGTTTTTGGGTTCCTAAAACTTTGCCTTCGATATAAGACTGGGCAACCCGTAAAAAATCCCGACGATCTTGCTCATCAAGATCAACAATTGAAATTCTTCCCATCGGAGAAAACTCGGAAGGGCCGTCTTCGTCAACGACCATTTTTTTGGTCATTTCTTGTTTTTCTAGAACATCTGCAATCATGGATTTGTAAATAACGTTTAAATCTTTTTCGGCTTTGTCTGTCTCTATTTCTAATCGTCGGTGATCGTCGTCTTTAAATGCATCAGGATTTGTACCGCCTGTTTGTTTTTCTATGCGTTGAATGGCGTGTTGCACTTCATGTAATAAACTGCTTTGGAAGTCCTTCCGGCCTGATGGAGTATTAGGATAAGAACGAACTGCTATCGTTCTCGTCCGTGGATTAAAAGAAGCCTCGCCCTTGTCCATGTATCTTTCTACCCGATAGCCTTTAAGCTCGGGATATTCTTGATATAATTTGGGATGATCCAAAATTTGTTCTAAAGTCGTGCTCGCGTCTTCGGCCTCTAAGCCCGGTACACCAACTCGCTTATCAAAATTTTGTCTCACACTTGGGGGTAACTGGGTCGGCGTAGCTATTGTTATCCAATCTCCGGGCGTCCCCCCAAAGTTTTCGTGAATGACAAGCCCGCTTATATTTTTTATGTCTTTTTCGTTAAAAGTTCGTGTCGCGCCGCTCGGTTCAAATTCCGGGGAGCGCATTCCAAACAACATCTTCCCTTTAATTTTTAAGGAGGCGTCCTCATCAGGAATGAACATCTTAAGATCGCCTTCTATTTCATCCGCAAATATTGGGTAATAGGGTTCACTCGATTTGTTGCGTCGCTCCATTTCCGAAAAAGCTTGATGGTCATCTAAACCCTCATTTTTGAGACGTTGAAATTCTTTGTTGCTTTCCTCGAAAGATTTTGCTTTTGTGCCCCCAAACACACCGAGTGTCGATCCGCCTTCGGGTATTTTGGAAAGCGCACGTCCTATGGCTAAAGGAACGGGTGCGTATAAAACACTTTCAGCAGTATCAATTAATCGACCGTCTTCAGGCGATTGTAATGTCTCAATACCTGCACCGGCTGCTGAAAGTACCTCTGCCGCCTCTCTGCCAGCTTTAGTTATGGTAGACGGCAAGTTCTTCATCACGTTCGCCGCACGCTCCCTTGTTTCGGGGTCCATGATCAAATCACCAAAAAACTCGAGCCCTGCTTTACCAGCACGATATGCGGGCATAAACTCGAGTCCGAACTCAGCAGGTCCATATTCACCCGGCTCGCCTGGAATTGCTTCATACAACTCGTAAGTTCGACCTGTCGCCGGATCCGTTCGTATGTCGATTATCTCGTCGCCACGTTGGGTTGGCACAGGGGCTTTTTCGACAGGGAACCGGAAAGGCAAAAACGCTTGGCCCATCTGACCTACGACACTCAAACGCTCGTCGTCCGGTAGGCCGTACTCGTATTCTACTTCAGACATAACGCCTCAAGGTTAGTAGTATGCTCGAACTCTAGCAGATTGATCTGTATCTTCCCAGTCATCGGAGGGTAATTGTACAAAATTACCTTGCCGATAACGCATTAATGCCTGTGTCATGCTGTCAACCAAGTCGTCATATTCGCCGTTCGGAAAAGCCGCCACCTCCTCGATCAGCTCTTCAGCGAAGACTTCATCGGGGGCCCAAACCATACCTGCCTCAAAAAGAGGTGATACGGCGTGTACCCGGCTAACCTTATCGTTGCCCTTGGACGGCGTGAAATTTACCACCGGAATCCCGGTCTGCCGCATTTCCTGCGTCAAAGGCGTGCCGCTGGCCTTGGCTTCAACAATGACGGTGTCGGGGTCCCAAAAATGATATTGCTCAAGCGCGATCTCTTTCAGCTCCGGAAAGTCCCATCGACCTTTCTTACTGTCCAGCAGGATCAAGTTCGGCCCCTCACCCTCAACCGGATAAAACACACCCCAGGTAGTAATCGCAGAATAGTCTGCTGTCTCGCGTTTCGAAAAAGCTGTATCGTAAGACTGAATCACATACTGCAACTGGGGCACCTTGTCCTGCTCCCACTTGTTCCACCACTCGCGGGGTATGATTGCATTCTCTTCGCCCGTCGGATTCTGCTGATACTGCGCGTTCCACTTGCTCGGCGGGATAGATGCGCGGACCGCGGTCAGATCCTCAAGACTCCAGAACTCCGGCCAGCAGGGCGTGCCATCTTCAAAAATGGCCGGTAACTCCACAATTTCCCACTGATCGGCTAACGGATCTTTAGCCATCGCACGGATTAACTGACCGGTCATGTCCTTTTCAGACCAGCGTGTCTGAACTAGCACGATCGAACCACCCGGCTGGAGACGTTGTCGGGGGCCCCCGGTGTACCACTCCCATGCATCGTCAAATCCATTATTGGACATTGCCGTTTGTTCCGAGTGCGGGTCATCGATAATCACAAGATCACCACCACGTCCAGCGAGGTTTGATCCGACGCCCACGGCATAATACATACCGCCCGCGCTGGTATCCCAACGACCCGATGCTTTACTGTCAGCCGCAAGTTTGACCTCGGGAAAAATTTCTTTGTACTCATCACTGTCAATCATGTTCTTGGTCTTTCGACCGAAGTTTACGGCGAGTTCTGTGGTGTGCGTTGCCTGGATTATTTTCATATTCGGTTTACGGCCCATCATCCAAGCAGGAAACAGAAAGGACGCAAACTCTGATTTCGTGTGTCGCGGTGCCATGTTGATGATCAAACGCTTGAGTTCGCCCTTGGCTACCCGTTCAAGCTTCTCGGCGATTATTTCGTGATGTCGTCCTGTAATGAACTCGGGCCAGAGCCTTCGTACAAATTGTAAAAAATTATTTTGACACGCCTCATTGCGCTCTAATTGCGCTAAACGAAGCTCTAATTTTAGTTCCTTTTCCTCTAAAGACTGCCGATTCATCCGGGGGACCCTACAAGAATATATGCGAATTTAAGCATATTTATACGAGAGTGAACACCGTAGCAAAATACTGGGAAATATTTGCGAAAAACTTACACCTTTACCTCTACTGCTACAACTTTGGCGATTTTTTTGGTGGTCTCGGCCTCTGGTCCTCGGTCCCAGAAAATGACCCGATCGATCAGGGCCCCTGGGCTAATGGTCGCGGCTCTCGGTCTAGGGCTCGCGGGCATTTTTTCGTGCTCCCTGGTTACCTGGTTCGCGGTCATTGGTCCCTGGTCAAAATTTTATGGCACGTGACGCGCCGAAATTTGCTCGAGGTCGGACCGTTTCACGGTTCGCGGTCCAATCTCGCGGGAAATTTGCGTGCGCAGCTCTCGGCTGCTTAAAGAAAAACGCGGTAGGTTTTGGGCTCGGAGCTCGGGCCAAGGGCGGGCAAGTATCACTCTAAAAAACTCGGGCAAAAAAAAGGCGCCGCTTGGGCGCCCAGTTATTCGGGTAAGGATTACGAGGGAAGCTTGGCGAAATGTTCTGTGGGAACAAAGCTCTCGAGCTCTCTCATGTAGTCGAAGACTTGCTTTTCCGTATCGAATCCCTTGGAACCAGAATAATGGTAGTCTGAACCGTCAATTTCCATTATTTCCGCGTGCCACTTGTCCCCTTCGTAATTTTCTGTTATCTCAATTTCCCAAAAAACATTTTTGCTAAAATTATTGATTTGGATGTAGAATTTCACGAGTTTAATTCTCCTTTTCTTATATACTGTTGAAGTATGGCCCAAGCTTGCTCAATATCGCATGTACAATCGTCGGCCCAGATAACCTCGCGGGTTATGACATCGTCGATGATTTTTAATGCTTCGATGATTTTTAATGCGTCTTCTTTTTCTTTCGTCATTGTTTGGTCTCCTCTCGGGTGAAATTCAATCGTCGCCAAAGTATTGCTCATCGAATGCGTGAATGTTCGGGGCGTTTCGATGCGCGTCCCTGGTACGTAGGACGGCGTAGGCGTCCAGCATTTTAAATGCCTGCACCCGATCCCAATATTGATTCTCAATGTAAACATCGTCCGCACCACACGGTAACGGCGGGCACGGTTTATGGGAGCTGATCAAAAGATTAAGCGCTCGGTGTTTAAGTTCGTCGGCGTTGGCGGGCGTATACTTGGCGGGCGCTTCCGCGACGTTATGATTTACTACGCGACGCCTGATTTTCCAATACCCTTTGTTTTTTTCCCAACCATCTTGATGCATTTGTTCCTTGAGATCATTAATTTTATTTCGCTTAATTCGCGCAATCTTGCGCCGAACCTCGGCACGGTCGCGCAACCATTGATGACCATCAATTTTTGATCCTTCCATTACTGGGCCTCCTCCCTGAATTTTAGTCTGACCACGTCAAAGCCAGCGCGAGTCTTTCCAATATCGGGAACAACCTCGGGCGCGTTAGTTTCCCATATTTCGTCAACTAACTGTTCAGCGGCAGAGATGACATTGTCATTATAGTCGAGCGCGTACTCATAGCCGACTATGACTCTCTTATTTGGTCCGTCCCATCCAGTCGAGACAGAAAAGCGTGTGCCCTGCGTGTTGGTGGGTCCTAAGTATTTAACTTGGATTAGTTTCATTTTTTATATCTCGTTTGTGTGTTGAACCTACATTTTAAGCGATAAACACAAGGGGATCAAGAAAAAAAGCGCCCTGGGTGGGCGCTTGGGAGGTTTGAATTAAGACAATTAATTTTCTTCTATTTCGTCTTTTTCTATGTCAAATTGAAATTCTGCGCGGGTCATATTGTACGCGCTTCTCTGTGCTTTTTCTGACATTTGCCACAATTTACCACCCGAATATATACCATATCCAAAAATTCGAGCATCGGACGAAGCGAGCGCCCATTGTGAAAAATTGCTGAAAATGTTCTTTCTCTCGACTTTTCCATCTTCGGCGTACTCCTCGAAGAATCGTTTTTTGTTGCTATGCTCAGGGCGAACAGAAAGGACGTCGGTATGAGTTGCCATCTCTATACTAATAGCGCTGGGTGTATGCTTCATTATGACGCCCTTTTAAGTTGTCGGATTGCTTTGCGCTCGCGTCTCTGGTCTCTTTCGCGGGCTCTTTCTTGGCGTCCTTTACGTCCGCCATTGTTGCTGTACTTTCTTAATTTAGCCATTTTATGGGCTCCTTTTGTGTGTGGATATGAGAGTTTATCAAGTTTTCAATCTTGATTTCAACAATTTTTTAGCACGTTCTAAGCGTGCATTTTCTTCTTGGGTGTTTAGCCAACGGTGCAAACTGAGAGCCCGAACGATTTGCTTCAGCTCCCAAGTCGGACGGCGGTCGAGATTGATATCGGTCATTATGCGGCCCTCGCAATTAAGTTTTGAGTCTTAAGAATAAAAGGACTAGCGGCGATTTTCTCGGGCGTCATATTCTTACTAGGTTTGTACTTAAGGAAAATATTTTTCCCAGTTTGAAAGCAATTAACTATGTCTGAATGGTCGCCATTGACCCATTCGGAGCGGCCCAAAAAATGAAAAGCGCCGATCGGCATTTTGTCGATCACGATTGCAATCGGTGCGTTATTCTCGACGGCAGTCTCGACGTGTTTTTGATACCTGGGCGCGCCGCTGTAACTAAAGATTAAACGATAGTTATCTGGCAGGTTTGCGGTTATTCGGTCCGGGCGTTTTGTGTAATCAAGAAAATTCAAAGTCGGAAAATTCTGCGGGATATCGAAGTTTTCCCAGTCGATATCAGACAACACATTGAGACGAACCCAGCCCTCGACGCCAGTGTCTAAACAAAGTTTTTCGAACAGTCCGAGCTCATGACGTAAAATTTTCAAAAACGCGGGTCGGTCATTCAACCAAAAATTAAGCTTTCGAACTCGGGCCTTAATGATGGAGCTGTATGTTCGAGCCAGTCCAGAAAAATGCAAACAAGGATCAGCACATTGTGCGATTTTTGAGCTAGGACAAACTCGGGGATCTGGTGCGATCGAGAGCGCCGCATATCTTACTTCTTGATTAATACCAAAATGTTTACGGTAATTTTCAATTGATTTTCTGACCTTGGTGTTTCCGGGGTTTTTTGATCGGTCGGTTAAATTCATTTTTTTGTCTCGTTTTGTGTGTGAAACCTAAGTATACGCGATAAAAACAAGTATTCCAAGCATAAAAAAGGCGCCACTTGGGCGCCCAGTTTTAGCTCAATCTCCAGCTCTACTGCTTCAAAACTGACGCAATAATGTCGTGCAACTCATTGAGTCGATTTTCAGCATCTAAAGTCAAACCAGAATAAGGGTTTTTCGGATCTCGATTTTGCCCTTCGTCGGTATATGGTGGCTCATAAATGAGATCGCCCCAATCCTTAAGAAGGATCTGAAAAGCTATCTTTTTCGCTAGCGAGTTTTTTCCTCCTTGTCTTAGATGCTCTTGGAGTATTGCCCAAGCTTCCTCTATGTCATCGGTAGGATCATACGCCCAATTGACCTCTCGAGTTATCACATCATCGATAATTTTTAATGCTTCTTCTTTCGTCTCTGGGATTTTATATGTTTCTTCTTCTTTCTTGGTTTCTATTGTCATTGTTAACCTCGTTTTGTGTGTGTAGTCTAAAAGCATAAGCGAGAAAGACAACCAATGCAACAAAAAAAAAGGCGCCTCGGGGGCGCCCTACATAAAATTAGAAGTCAAAGCCGAGATTTCTGATTCTTTCGAGCTGGATTTCAATGTGCCTTTGAACTTCATCATCCTCGCGCTGAGTCATATGCTCGTGATTGCTAAACGTAAATTCTCTCCAGTAATCCATTCTGCCCAGTAAATCGGCGATTTGCTCTTTAGCTTTTTGCTTTGGTGTAATTTTTTTGTCTGTAATTGATTTAATCATTGTTTTTTACCTCCGTTTTCTTCTTCGATGTTTTTTCAAAAAATCTTTACCATAAATCAGTTCGAGCAACCATTCGATTAAAAACATGAATTGTGTTTCCGAATAACAAGTTTTTCTAAGCCGCCATACACATCACCAAAAGTTTGATACATAATCTCTCTTGTTTGTTCTTCATACCTGAGTTCGTTCCCATCCTTAAGAGCTTCGAGAACTCTCGCGTAGGTTTTTGCCAAAAGCTCCACCGCTTCATCCATAAACTGAGGGTGCTTTTTAATAAGATTGTGATACCTGAGTTCGTATTCTGCGAGTTCGGCTTGATCTTTCAAATATTCCTTAACGTCAAACATCCTTTACTTTTCCTCCTTTTGTGCGCGTTTAGGAGAGTGTAAGCGATTTTTACAACAGAATCAAGTGAAGTATTTCTTCCCAGTCGAAAGGACTTTCTTGTTCAGCAAAGGATTCTACCGAGGTGAGCCCTTCCATTTTGAGATTAACGGCGTCGGTACCTCCGAACAAATAAAGTTTTGCTTTTGGCATTTTTGAGGTTTGTTGTTTGACAAGTATCCAAACACTACCGTGCCCATGTTTGGTAAGCCAACTAACTTGATGGGGACGTAAATCGACGGCGTTTGACCCAGTTGCTTTCAATTCAACAAAATGAAATCGGCCTTTTTCGTCCTGCAACACGACGTCTGGAACTCCGGGCATTGCCCATGTTTCTAATCGAGTCCAGTTAAGCGTTTTCTCTTTCGCTTTGTTGCTCAGTGCTGTTCGGAACTGCTTCCAAAATCCGGCCTCTCGCTTTTGAGCGGTTTTGGGTATTGTTCTGTCCCGGGGCATCGCCTCCGTTATACGTGACCGGCGCATATTGCTCCTTGATATCTTTCAGTGCTCTTTCGACTTCTTCCTTGCTCATACTATCGATCGAGCCATGTCTTACTTCAGACTTGTTAACGTAAATATTGCCTTCGGCCTGACCTCGACGGTATTCGGCTTGGACGGCGGCACTCCAGGCACCCGCTTCAATTGCTCCGTCCCTAATACGTTGCATATCTCTTAGGTGACGCTTGTAGTCAACACCGTATTTAGCATCCAGTTCATTACGGTATTCTCTAATTTGTCTGCAAATGTTTGGATAGATGTTTGGGTTGGTCATTTCGTATGCGCGAGTATGAGCTGATCGAGGGGCAAAACCGGCATTGATAGCCGCTTCTCTCATAGTTATTTGACCATCTTTCGAAACAAGTTCTTTTACAAATAGCTCCTGTTTGCGGGTCAAAGGGGTTTCTGAATTGAGTTTAGGTCGTCCTCGAGTTTCTTTCTTTGTAATAGACTTTGGCATAAGACCGTTAATCATCGATAGTTTGCTGAAAAATAACGTTCTTATTAATATATGTCCAGAAATATTTTTTTATAAAAAAATTTTCAGACCCCCTTAACGCACTTTTGGATTTTTGGTTACATAAACTTTGGTTACGTTACATTTATTTTGTTGAGTTTATGTTTCTCTATAACCCTTATATATAAAGGCTTTCTTTCCGAAAGTTACACGGTTACACCGGTTACGGCCATTTTACCAAAAAATATTTTTTTATTTTTCAGATCCTATATACATAGAGGTCCTTTTGTACCAAGCACCGGGATCCGTGATCCGCGCCTCCTGCTCCGAAGTAATCGGCCTCCAGAACGCCTTCATCAGCTCCTGCGCCCTGATCGCAAACGCATACTGCCGACTCTCCACGTCTTTCGCCTTTCGATTGTGGCAAGGCTTACAATGGCTCGAGGACCAATGCCCAAATGCAGTTTGATCAACAGTCCCGCACACTACGCATTCTTTCATGCCTCCTCCTTCTTAAGTTGTTCCACGTGAAACGCGGGCCTCGCACCCGCTCGATGTCAGTTTTAGTTTTTTCTGAAGCGCCTTAAAACACATTAGAAAACGTTCGCTCATAAAATAGTCGCGAGCCGGGATTCGTGCATCATGAATTGTGGTTGGCGGCACGCACGTCGCCCTTTTTAAGGGACACTCGCGAATGCCCCCGGAGATTGCCGCATTATCAATCTACCACATTTTCATCGTTCGCAAACACATAATCTTTTTTGACATAGCCAAGGGTTTCGTCGCCTCTTGCGTGAGACCGCACAAAAACCCTTGTTTTGCCTACATTCGGACCACTCCTAATGGGCCGCTTATACGTCCTATAAAACCCGCGAACCATGTGCCGTCGTTGTCGAGTGCCGTTCGGTTCATCACCAATACCGGGCTCCGATCGTGGAGCAACCTGGGGTTTGATCTCAAGCAAGTGATATTCATACAGCGGGTGTTTTTTGCGTTTCTTTGGAGGACGTACAGTAACCTCGGACGGTTTTTTGAAACCTTGGGTAGTTTGCACTGCTTGACCTTGTTGCTTGAGATAAAGCATTTTAAAAAAAGCCCGCATCATGGCTCCAAAAACCATGCAAAGATTGTGTGGCTGGCTCAAATAAAGGTCTGTCAAATCGAGGCCCGGAATATCAACCATTGACAACCAAATACAATTTGTTCTTTTGTCGTTTACAAAATCTTTCAGATCATCGTTTGTGACTGGTTCCTCCGACAAATGAGCATACAAAGGAAAAAAACGTAATTCTTTTCTTTTTTTTGGGCGATAAATCATGTTGCCCTCTTCCGTAACCATGTGAGAGGGATTACCATAACAAGCTATTTTTACAACAATGAAGGGCTTACTAAAAAAGTCCCAGAATTTTGTAGGCGTATCGGTTTCGATTAACTCTTGTTTTGAAATAGGGTTTTGTTGTTCAAAACAAAATAAAAAATCCCGACAACCAGATGCGATCGGATGACGGGTTTTAGTTTTTACTTCCAAAAAAACGCGCTCAAAAGGTAATCGTATGGGCAGATCCTTTTGCCAGGAAAAATCTTCCATTTCTTTCAATGAACGGAGAGTATTTTCTTCCACTTGAAATTTAAACGTTTTTCTTAACGTTTGCGCGGTATTTAGAAAAAAATTTTGAAGAGGTAAAAGAACTTTTTCTTTTTCCGAATCATTTAACGGATTGTATAGTTTAAAAAAAGCACCTGACGGATCCAGTACAGGAACTACATCATCGATGCAATGGTGCCCTTTTTTTGCTCTCCATTTCTGAACATCTTGAGCAGACATTTTGCCGTGAGCAAAGGCTTCGAAGACCTCGGCCCGGTCTAACCAGTCGTTATAACCCTCGCTGAAGTTTCTGAAATGATCAGGCATTGGCAGATTTCTTTTGTTCCAGATACCAGTCACGCCCAGTTTCGAGCGCCGTCGCAAATAATTTGTCAGCCTCTTTCTCGTTGGGCGCGGACTCGTGAGTCATGTAAGCCACGCGGACCATTGCCATCCACAAAAAATCCGGGACAGAAAGATCTCGGTGTGAATACTTGTCGCCCAAATTCAAAAGCAACTCTAAAAAGTCTTTGTCGAAGTCTGCTCGCGCTTGGTCTCTTGTTTGCTCAGTCATAATTGTGTGCTCCTTTTTAATTTCCAACGTTCAATGATTTGGATAGACGATTCGCGGCACAAGCCATATCGTTTTTTCAGAAAGGACACCATTTGTTTAATCAACTTACGATCTATGTCATCGATCGTGCGTTTTTTCAGAAACAAAATTGAGTCCAAATCTGCGTAAACTTTTTTCAAATGTCACCAAATCTGTGTGTGAAACTGAAGCTTATGCGATAATATAAGACAATGTCAACGGTTTTTTTCAAACTCCAAACATTCAGCTATAAATTCATCGTCGGTAAGGTGTTCCAGGACGCGGTCCCGCGCCTCGAGACAAGCGTCCATGTGGGTATAAGACGCCCATAAAAAGATATGCGATATTCCAAATATGTAGAGGTGGACCACTAGAATTGTTTGCGCTTGCCGCCGTCGTAGTAGTGTGCGTGGCCTTCATCAACCATTTGCTGATTGATCGAATTGCCGTTTGCATCGAGGAAGACGCCTAACCAACGGCCAAATTTGCCCTGCGCGTTGGTGCACACCATGACTGGCCCGGACATCAGCTCCGTGAGCCGCGCTTTGGCGGCCAAGCCTAACTCTTTCTCCTCCAGATTGCGTGTTCTGCTTTCCCAGGCATTGATTCCTTGCATTCGAACTCGAATATTGTAGTAAATAGAGAAAGGCTCGAGCTGTAAAGAAACGTCAGCGGTGTCGCCATCAACGACTTTCAGGACCCGATCGACCGGGAAACAAGGCTTTTCTTCTGCCAGGGCGCACGCAGGGAACAAAAACAAAAGAAGCAGGGCGTATCTCATGGACAACCTCCATTAATCAAGTAGGGTTTGAATTTTTTCCTAAAACGCGCTAATCGAACACGCCACAATCGTTCGCGTTGTTCGTTGGTTAAAGGGATTGTGCTTACAAAAGGAAGTAAAGGTCTCATAAATTACCCCTCGGAGCCAAAGCACCAGACCGCCGAGGGGTACACACACAAACATATATAAGGAGGTCCATTCTAACCTACCCTCTCTCGCGATTGCAATTGTGTCTTAAGTTGTTCTTTTCTTTGATCTTGCCACTCTTTGAAGATCAATCTGAGCTGGCCTGACAATGTTCGGCCCTCATTCTTCGCAGTTGTCTTCAACACTTCGTATTCGTCGCGTGGCACGTTGACTGATTTCCACTTGGTTGTATCCATTTTCGCACCTCCTGGAACGAGAGTGTACGCGACATTATGGGAACTTGCAAGAAAACCCCCTCAAAAGAGGGGGAAACTTCACCGATGTCGGCGATTCGGGGGAGAATCAATGCCGACAATAGCAGTGTAACTTAAACTACCGCTCGGCCAAAGCCTCTTTTTGCCGCGCCCACGCCACGTTGTCCACGTTTGGCGACTTTCTTTGTCTTTTTAATTTTCATTGGCTTATCAGATTTGTCTACGCATCGGACCACGCCGCCTTTACGCTTCCTTTGAGGATCTTCAAACCCCTCTAATCCTTCTCCGGTAAATCCCTTAAGAACGGCATTTGCTAACGCCGCTTTTGGAAATATTGCGCCAAACATTGCGGCATCTTTGAAACCACTTAATCCTCGACCAAAAGCGCCTTTTGTTCCTTTCCCGGTGTTAAATTGTGCTCTTCTTCTCGGTTTATGAAAATTTTTAACTCTTGGCATACGTGCTCCTATTCCGCCTCACCCCAACTGGGCCCGATTTCAATGTCGCATTTGTTTGGAACCTCTAAGGGTACCGCATCGGTCATAATTTTAGAAATTATTTCTGCTTCTTCCTTATCTTTCACCGACATCGCCACTTCATCGTGAATCTGAATCAAAGGTAGTCTGCCTGACTCGTAGATATCCACCATTGCTTTTTTGGTCATGTCTGCGGCGGACGCTTGGATCAATCTATTCAAAGCTTTATAGGTGTAAGCACGCTTCAATCGGGTGGTCGCGCCGTACTCGTTGACTGCTTCCTGATACGGTAGCGCCTTGTTCATGCCAAAGGTATCGGGCTCCCACATTTCAAAACGGCACTTACGTCCCAGGATAGAGCGCACAGAGCCTCCAGAGGATCGATCGTTCAAACGGTTGGTTACCCCTTGCATCAATCCTTTAACAAACGGCACGCGCTCATGGTACTGCTTTACGATTGCTTTTGCGTCATCTACTGGGATATCGAGTTGCTCACTCAGTTTATTGACCCCCATGCCATACATCAGCGCCAGGTTGACCACTTTTGCCGTCTTCCTGGGTATGCCCGCCATCTCTGCCACCATCGTATGAAAGTCCATGTCCGGGTTGTTTTGATAGGCTTCGACAAAATCAGCGGCTTTTTCTAACTCAATCCCTCGAGTTTTCCCATAAGTGTGAGCATAATGCACCAAGATCCGTGGTTCTTGTTGCGAGAAATCAATCGCCGCCCACTGTTCACCCTCCTCCGGGAGGAATAAACTACGGATCATCGGACCGAGTTCCGGGTCCCGCGCTGGAATTTGCTGGAGGTTAGGATTGTTCATGGATATACGCCCGCTTACAGTGCCACCGTCATCGGACCGTATCTGGTTGATGTGGCTATGAATGCGACCGTCTCTGTCAGTGTGCTTCATGATTGTGTTGATGAATGTGCCGGAACTCTTATTGAGATTCCTAGCCTGGACAATCAATTGTGGGAGACGGGCTTCATGGTCCTGGAGGAAGAACTTAGTGAAGCTCGGTGCGCCCTTTTCGGTGCGTGGATAATCGATGCCGACCTTGTCGAAAGCCTTGGCGAGACTTTGAGCCGCCCAGATTTCTACCTCCATCCCCGTGATGCGCTTGATGTCTTTCAGCACCTCCACTTCCCGCTTGAGAAGATTATCCCGCGTTCGCTCAACCCGCTCTTGATCGATCCTGACGCCCCTCGCCGTCATCTCAACGAGACATGGGAGCAGTTTCAGTTCCAGATCCGCGATTGTCCCCAAGTCTTCTTTGGCAAGCTGAACACTGAAGCAGTTCCAGAGTTCCAGCGTGAGTTCGGCATCGACTTCAGCATAGGGTCCAACGAAGCCAGCGGGCATCTTCCACATCTCGGCCTTCGGATCGACACCAAATTCTCGCGCCGCCTCCACTAATTGTTTCTCAGACTTTGTTTTATTCAGAAAGTCATAAGCTAATGCATTTAAGGAATAAGAGAATCGGTTCTCGTCTAACAAAGATGCAATCAACATCGTATCAATTATTTTGCCATTCACCTGAAACCCCATCTGCTTGATCCAGCCAAGGTCGTATTGGGCATTGTGCATAATCTTGTCAGCAGGGCACTCGAACACTTTCTTTAGCCATCGATTGACAATCTTTTCGTCAAGATTGCCGCCGCCAAGGTGCCGAACTGGTATATACCCAGACCAGTCGTCCACGGCTATGGCGTAGCCGACAACTTCACCATCGCCAGTCGGCCATCCGGGTCCGTTCACTTTCAGGTTAGGATCTTTCGTCTCCACGTCGATTGCGATTTTTTTCGCCGCCGTAAGATCGGGTAGCTCCAAGGGCGGCAACCACTCGCTCCTTGGTGTAAACATCGCCATTTGCAAACTCATTTTCTCCTCCTAACGCCGCGTAACCGATCAGATCAATCCAACTGTCTTTGTGATTCGGTGACTCAATCAATCGGCTCATTTTGAGCGCGCACATCATTAAATAGACTTCATGCAGGGATACATCTCGTTTAAGAATAACGCCCCACATATCTGCGATCCGTTGGTGATTTTCCTCTGGATCGCCGTAAATTTCGTTCCGTGGACCGTTGACCAAGTCTTTTGCTCGATCAAGCAGTTCATCTCTGATTTTGTGCGTAAAGGTGTTTTTATCCATCGAGGGCCTCCAGCCTCAAACAAAGGCGCTCTGCCCGGTCACCTACCTGACCATGCCATCTCGAGTCTCGGGCTTGTCTTCCTGCCTCTGCCCAGTCTCCTGACCATAAAGCGGCCAAGTGCTTTTTGAACCCGCTATACCTTGGGCGTCCCATATTAAACATCATGTTCACACAGACTTCTTTTACTTCTTCTGGAAAGTCCTCCCAGGCACCCTCACCAAATAGGACCACGCATTCACTAATAGCAGTATTCAGATCCAATTCAAAGAGTTCCTTGACTCGCGCTTCAGATACCGGGGCACCCACTTCGAGGTCTTTCTCCGGGTCGCCTTCGACACATAGGTGACCGACGCCGCAGGTTTTGTAACCAAGGTGATCTAGATAGACTTTGTATTCGACGCCCTCATCAATTTTCAACTGCTCATAAACGTTTTCCCTGCTTCTTTCTTTCATGCGTATCTCCCTACTAAGTATCCAAGCAGGAAGCCGACTGCTAATGCCATCTCCATTAAGGTGTCTCCTTGTCTTCTATCGTGATGTCCGTCTCCGGGAGGCTTTCGGACCAATGCTCTTCCTTTGGCAAATACACTATTACAAGTGCATTACATTTTGGACACGACAAGTTTGTCGATATTGAATATTCAGAATCTTCTTCTTCGTCGTGATCGCCACCCCAGATAAGCTCTGTCTTACAGTGCCAACAGTTCATCGTCCGTTCCCATTTTTTTTGATGGCCTGACTGCCAAAGAACACGCTGACCAATCCACCGATCGTTAAGAAGAAAATACTGCTCATCTCCGTGAGGTTTTTACCGGCATCGTCAAGTCCGTAAAGACTTGAAAATATTAATAAAATTGGAAAAATAAGCAGTGAAATCAAGCTGTACCAGATCATACGCAATTGCTGATCTTCCTTTTGATCTTGATTTTTCAAAAGCTCTAAACGTATTCGCCGCTCACTTTGCTCATATTCTTCTTGACTAATCACGTTGTCACCGTTGGTATCGAGCTTGTTCAGCTCACTGTTTGGTTCAACCGTTTTGTCGTTCATCAAACTAAACTCCTGGGGGCTTTTCGCATTTCGACGTAGTTTTTCATGAAGTGATCTCGGATGTAATGCTTACGCTCACCAAACTCCTCCATAACTTTGTGCCGCCGCATTAAAGGCGGAACCATGGGCACCAGGTCTTTGCCGTTGCGGTAAAGTGTCACCGGCGTTTGATCAAGTATCTTCAATCGACCGCATCGTGGGGCGCCGTAGGCCACGATCTCCTTAACCTTGACTTCGTCTCGTACAAGAAAAGCACCAACTAACAAAGCAACTGCGCCACCCAAACTGTGCCCGGTCAGGACAATGTCGCCGCTATCAATATCTCGCGCCATGCACTCGGACAATACTTTTGTCGCCAGTCTGCGGGACGCCTTCGCAAATCCTGCGGGTACCCAACCCAACTCATGAATCCACCAGGGTAAAATTCTCAGATCTCGCACCACGTCTTTCGCTTCGTCAGTGCCTCGAAAAGCAAACACACTGTTTTCTCGAACAACTACTTCGATGTTCGCCTCTTCAAAATCAACCGATTGATAGCTCTCCGCACAAATGATTGATAAATCCTGATGGCTAATCAGCTTTTTCTTCGTCTTGACCATCGTTTAACTCCTTGTAATAGGTAATAATTGAAAACATTTGACGCAGATAACGTTTAATCTCGCTCATGTTTACGGACAAATTCTCGTATCCGGTAGGGCTGACCCCATAATAGACGTTAACTGGCGCCTCGCCTTTTTCTAAATCCTCCAAATACTCATCCATCGTATCTGGCGTCAAGACTTTCCATTCGACCGGCTTGGTCATAATCGGATTTGGCATGGGTGGGTGGTAAACCACGGCTTGTTTGGTCACCGTCACCACCTCGACCGCCTTTGTCTCTGGCACATAGGGCTGGCTGCCAATCAAGCTACAGCCGCTACTCAGCGCCACTAGACAAACTGGTAAGATTCTCGAAATCATTCAGCACTCCTTTTGTTCCTTTATTGATAATATTTTCAATCAGTTTCGGTTTCCGCAAACTCAAAACGTTCATGTCATGCTTGGCAAACTTGTTTTTCAAATTGCTTACCTCTGCACGCGCCTCTTCGTTTGCTTTTTGCAACACGTTAATTTGTTCGAACGCACGCTTTTTATCTTCTTCAGCTTGCAGGACCTGATCATTTAAGCTTTTGATGCTGTTTTCCAAGATGACTTGGTTTTGAGCCGCTTGCTTAATTTCCAAAGCCATTGTTTCTTTCTCGGCTTGCGCTTTGTCGTAATAAACCTTAAACGCGCCCCCGGTTGTCATGAGTGCGATGCCTAGCACCGCGCTGATTTGCCACATGTATAAACTCCTAGTCGTAGAATTTGCGGGTAGCAGGTACCCTTTTTGGTATGCAATATGCCGTAACATTTTTTTGACGCCAATAATTGCGATTTTGCGGAGACCATCTGCCTTGCTCAATAATATTGGCAAAAAACTGGCACCGATAAGCGTCCCGAAAGAGCATAAATTCATCGGACACCGGCTCCTGATCGACGATTACAACGAGCAAAAACGCTAATATCAAAGGTCATAACTTCTCGTAACATCTTCGCCCTCAATTATATACAAGTTTTCTTTTGTTCGCGTAACCGCTACGTAGAAGACCCGGTGCAGGTCATCCGGGTTGTACTGCATCGCTTCGTCCGCCGCAGGACTCAGGTCCGTAAACAATACAACATTGTCCGCCTCGCCGCCCTTGGCACCGTGAATCGTGGACGCCGTAATACGTGGCAATCCATTGAATTTCTCCCCACGTCGTAGTAACGCCGTGATATACGCTCGCTCAGAGTCCGGTATCCTGTCCATCGCCTCGCTCCAAATCATCTCCTTCGTTGCCAGGAGACCTTGATGCTCGATCAAATAATCTAATGTGACTAGCTCATTGTCATCGACCCCCGAAAGCTTCTTGAACCCTCGTTTAATACGGTCTTTACTGCTCATCAAACTGTAAATCTTCTTTGCTACTTCCCCGCTGACTTCTCTGCCCTTTCGCAGTTGCTCCCATCCGTTGACTGCGTCGCTAATCTTTTCGCTGATTGATCGGTGTCCCCGATAATTAAATAGGTATCCGTTGCTTTTAAGATCAGTTGCAACCGGCTGTAGGTGGTATCCCGCTTGAGCAAGAATCAACCATGTCCCTGATTCCATGTTCACACTGTCCAGGGTGCTGATCCGTGACACGCGACCGGTGGCTTTGCGCGGCTCGTACCGCTTTGGGAATCGCCTGTGTATACGGCTCACGATCGTTTCGGCCAGATGATGCACGTTCGAGGGCACCCGGTAGCTCTGGGACAGCGTCTCGGCCCCTCCGGGCAAATTGATGAAAGCATCCACATCCGCGCCGGCCCACTTATAGATGGCCTGATCATCGTCTCCTGCCACATACATTTTTTCGCTATGCTGATCTAAAGCATGAGCTATCTCCCACTGTAAGGGGCTCAAATCTTGTGCCTCATCCAGAAACACCAGCTTAAATTTTGGACAGCAAAAATGTGCTTGCTTCACAAACATCTCGAGCATATCGGTGAAGTCGTACAGATTCATTTTTTCTTTGTACTCGGTCAGACACTTATCCACGTAGCTGACCGTGTTCCAATCATATTCAATTGATGATTCATTGTATTGTTGGCGTAAATCTATGCGCCTGAGACGCGCCAGATTAATCAATCCTAGAATCGGATCAGAGCTTGAAACCATTGAGGGCAGATCATCATCCAGACCCGTGGACCCTTGTCCGCCTAGCGTGACGCCAATCGCGCCGGACAGCTCCTTGTATTGCGCGTTGCCCATCACTTGATCCGACTGAATGTCTGTCGTGATCAGGGCCAGACTATGGAGAGTGCGAAAATATTGCAGGTCTTTCTTTGCATCGAGGTTGAATCGGTTAGCCGCCCTTTCTTTTGCCTCATTAGCGGCTTTGCGTGTGAAAGCTAAAAAAGCAATCTCATGAGGCATGGTCCCAGACTCGAGAGCGTCGTCCACCATGTTAAGCAACGTCGTGGTCTTACCGGTGCCTGGAGGCCCAAAAATTCTAAACATTCATCGACTTCTTCATCTCTGCGACGATCTGCCGCACTCGCTCGGGCGTCAAACCAACCCGCTGTGCGATCGCCACATTTGTCATGTGGCTCAAATGCATCTCCAAAATCTTCAAGTTTCTTGCCTCATTATCGCTCAAAATGGTATCTCCTCTCCTCCGAATGATGGGGTTGTGATGTCTACATCTGCACTGTCAAAAGCCGGGATTTGCCACACACGCACCGAACGCTTCTTGATCTTCAGCACCACGCTCTCGCCATTGATGT